>NZ_JBAHUR010000022.1 GCF_036689815.1 Magnetovibrio sp. PR-2
TTGAGTTCTGCAATTATCCAAGGGCGAGGGGCAAACCGCCCAAAACCAAACGTTTCATATTATATCCCCTATCGATTGCTGATTTCGTATACTCAAGGTGTCGTTCTCATACCGCTCCCAATGCAGTATGACGAATTTAAAATATTCACACTCTGAGTCTTGAGGCATGTCCATGACAGATAAAAAATCAGCCGAACGGGTGACCATTTCCTTGGAGCCGGAGCTTTTGGAACAGTTCGATCTATTTTTGGATGAAAAAGGCTATGGCAACCGTTCAGAGGGCATGCGTGACGCTGTGCGCCAACTGTTGGCCCAAGACCGGGTGGACGCCAGCGAAGAAACAGCGTGCGTCGGCTGCGTCACATATGTTTATGACCACCGCGAACGCCAGTTATCCAACCGGCTCATGGAAGCGCAGCACCATCACCACAATATTCCTGCGGCAACCCTGCACCTGCACATCGACGCCAACAATTGTTTGGAAGCAACCGTGCTCAATGGAACGGTGAAAGAGGTGCGCCACGTCGCCAATCATATCACGTCACAAACCGGCGTGAAAAACGGCCACTTGCATATCATCCCGGTGGAACCGGAGGACGGCTGAGGTCTCACACAAAGCTATCTGCGTTTTAAGCCAAGCTGGGCTTCGACCTCTTTGAGCTCTTCGACGAAAGGTTCGATTTTTTCGCAGCTACACCCGGATGCGATGGGGTCGTCGTAACGCATCATCTTGTTTTGCTTGCGCGGGTCTTCACACGGCCAGCAGGTTTGGCGCGATGATTTGGTGATCAATTCGCTACGCCGTTTCATCAATGCTTCACGATCGCTCATGGACTAGCCTTTCCTCAACCTCTCTGTCCCACCACTTTAGCCGCAAATTCTGAACCTGACTATCTTTGCCCCCAAGGTCCCTTGGGACGAATGTCGTCGTTGCCCTGGCGCGTGTGCGGGACCGAACTGGAGCGGCGCGCGCGCTGGACCGGGCCTTCGGAGGTCGGCGGCGTCGAATACGTCGAACGCGCTGATTCTTGAGTAGGCTGAGCTTTCATATCACCCACCATGGCTTCGAGACGCTCAATGCGGTTTTTCATATTGGGGTGGGTGGAAAACAGATTGTCCATTTTACGCGCGTGCAGCGGGTTGACGATAAACATGTGCGCGGTGGCGGGATTGTCTTCGGCGCGCACGTTGTCAATTTGCTGCGCACCTTGCTCCAATTTCGCCAATGCGCTCGCCAACCACATAGGTTGGCCGCATATTTCGGAACCGATACGATCGGCTTCATACTCGCGTGTGCGAGAAATCGCCATCTGCACCATCATCGCCGCCATAGGCGCCAAAATAGCCACCAACAGCACACCGATGATCCCCAGCGGGTTGTTGCGGCTATCGCTCGAGCCCCCGAAAAACATGGCGAAATTGGCCAACATGGACAAGGCACCGGCGATGGTCGCGGTGATGGTCATGATTAAAGTATCGCGGTTTTTCACGTGGGCGAGTTCGTGCGCCATGACGCCTGCGACTTCATTTGTGTTAAGGATGCGCAACAATCCCGTGGTCGCCGCCACGGCTGCGTTGTCAGGGTTGCGCCCAGTGGCAAATGCGTTGGGTTGGGCTTCGTCGATGATATAGACCTTGGGCATGGGCAGCTCGGCCTGCTGCGCCAGTGCGGCAACCATGTCGTAGAATTCCGGCTGCTCGGCGCGGCTGACTTCTTTTGCGCCATACATGCGCAAAACCATCTTGTCGGACGACCAATAGGCAAAGGCGTTCATACCCAAAGCCACCATCAAAGCGATCACCAAACCGCCTTCACCGCCCAAAAAGAACCCCACGCCCAAAAAAAGTGCGGTCATCCCAGACAGCAAAACAGCTGTGCGCATATAACCCATTTTGCGCTAACTCCTTCTGATCACGTCATTTCGCATGTGAGATAGTCACGCAGGCCTTGCACGTCAATCCTGTATTCACCATATAAGTTTTGTATTTTCACTTTACCTCAAGCTCAAACCACTTTAGATATCCCTTCGTTTTAATTCTAAGTGGCCCACGCTCAGAAAAATTCGGAATACCGATGACACAATTTAACCTCGACTTGATCGCCCCCGCACGCGAACGTCTGTCCAAACACTTGGTTTACGAATCCGTGCGAACGGTGGAAGACTTGCGTGTATTCATGCAACACCATGTCTTTTCGGTGTGGGACTTCATGTCTTTGTGCAAAACCTTGCAAAACGAACTGGCTCCGATCCAGGTGCCTTGGGCACCGAAGGGTGATCCGGTGGTGCGTCGTTTCATCAACGAAATCGTTTTGGAAGAAGAAACCGACCAAGGCCTGCCCGGCGCGGAACCTGAATTCGCCAGCCATTTTGAGCTCTATTGCTTGGCTATGGATGAAATCGGGGGGGACTCCTCGCTGGTCAAGGCCTTCGTCGAAACCGCAGCCCGTGACGGCATTCAAAAAGCCCTGAGCACGCACGACGTGCCCGCCCCGTCGCGCGCGTTTATGGAACATACCTTCGCCTTCATCGAAAGCGGAAAGTCACACGTGATATCGGCTGCTTTTGCGTTGGGTCGCGAACACATCATTCCGTCAATGTTCCGTTCGTTCTTAAAAGACATGGGCATTACGAACAAGGACGCTCCGGCGTTCCATTACTACCTGGAACGTCACATCCACTTGGATGAGGACTTCCACGCGCCCTTATCTTTGCGCATGTTAAACAGCTTCATCGCCGACGATGCACGCAAGGGCAAAGAAGCCGAGCAGGCTGCACTAGACGCCATAGAAGCGCGCACCCAGTTCTGGGATGGCGTATTCGACGCCCTGCCCGGCAACCAAGCGGCGGCAGAATAAACCTACTTTTTCAGATAATTGTAGTCATAGGGCGGAGCGCCCGGCTTATCAAACGCCGGGATGCGCCCGACCAATGCCTCAAGCATGCGCAGCTCCGCGTCCGTGTGGTCAATCACGGGCGCTTTTTCGATCAATTTTGGGGCATCGGTTTCATAGATATAGCGCGGACTGTCGTGGTGCTGGGTTGCGACCGTTTCCAACAATTCTCCCGACTGTGCACTTTTCAGATCCGCCCCGCCATAACACACACAGGCATAGGTGCGGCCCTTCTCTACCGAGACATAACACGCCGTCCCACGGATACCGATGGTCGCCATGGGCGTGACGATGTTGGTCCGAGTCGGTGCGAATACCGACAACATGGAACCCGCAAACAAGCGAATCTCGCCCGACAAATCGCGCTCCAGCCCTTCTTCGAAATGCTCGGTGTAAAACTCGACCACGGAGTCTTCACGCAACAAGTAAGAATGATGCCCGATGATGATCGTGCAGCTGCCGTCCGCGCCTGTTGAGCAGACGTCGCCTGGGCGGACTTCGTCACCCTTTTTGGCGGACAGGCCGTTGAGACGCACATCACCAGAGGCTTCCTGAATGCCCGGCGTTAAGGGCACGTGGCCTTCGGCACCGGCTTTCTTCAATAGACTGAGCATGGCAGGCGCAAAGCCTGTCGCGAGGAGAAGGGAGCGGATAAACCGCCGCCTTGTCGGGTGAAAATTTGATAAATCCATGGTTTAAGAATAGGAAGCAGAGCAACCGCTTACAAGCGATTAGACAGCAAAAAGCCCGCTCTTTCGAGCGGGCTTTTTAGATGGTCCAACTGAGCCTGACTTACGCGGCTTTGGCGAGCGCGCGTTGGATACGGCGCTTCAGCTTTTTAGCCTCATCAGTCAGCTTCAGGTTGGACGTCCCTAAAAGGTATGCATCCAGGCCACCGTTGTGTTCGATGGTGCGGATGGTGCTGGCGCACAAACGCAGACGAACGGTGGTGCCAAGGGCGTCGCTCAACAAAGAGAGATCCTGCAGGTTCGGCAGGAAACGACGACGGGTTTTGTTGTGGGCGTGAGACACGTTGTTACCGGTCAGAACGCCACGGCCGGTCAGGGCGCATTTACGGGCCATTGTTCGGCTCCTCATCTAAAAACATATGCAGGGCCACACCACGTGCAGCCCCGAGTGGGCGGGTTTTACGGAATTTTAGGGTATGCGTCAAGCCATAAATGGCCCGAAACGCTGGATATTTTCCGCCGAAATCCGGCCTATTTCCCGGCCTTGCGAATAAACGACATCAATTCCAGCGAAAAACGGGGGCCTTTTTTGATAACCGTGGTGTGCGGCGGCAAGGATTCGACCATCTCTTCATTAATATCGTCGGCTGTAACGACAGCAACCTTGACGTCCCGGGTGACGGCAAACATCTGCAGAGCCCACGCCAATTCCATGCCCGTAATGGGCCCTAAGGCCTGGGTGGTGATGACGTAATCGGGATGCAGCGTCAACGCCATATCAATGGCTTCCACCGGTTTTTCGACGATGGTGACCTTGTAGCCCAGTTGGGCGAGCTCTTGCGAAATGATTTTCCGCTGCACGCCGCGCGGCATCAGCATCAGGGCCGAACCCTTGTCCAGTGCCCGCGCACCGCTTTGACGGCGGCCCGTGGGCAGTGAGCGCAGCATCATATGCGCCAGCTCGTGGTCCGGTTCTTCACCGGCGATTAAAATATCGGTGATGGTGTTGATGAAGACCATTAAGTCTTCGGCAGCCACCGTGGACACGTCGCCCGACGTTTCCAAATAGTCTTCCAGACCGTGGGCGACTTTAGAAATGGTGGGGAATCCGAACGAGCCCCCTGCCCCTTTGATGGAGTGGATCACGCGTTTGACTTCAAGGATATGCTGTTCGGCGCTGGTGTCGCCTTGGCGTAGCGCTTCGATTTCTTCTTCCAGATCGTCGAGTTTGTCACGGGTATTATCAATAAAATCTTGGCGAATATCCGCCAAAATCATCTGAAGATCTGGATCAGTCGACATGCACGCCCCCATCGTCCGGCAATTGAGCCCTTCCCAAGGAGGCCATTTTAGCCCTATCCCCTTTTAGCGCAAGAAAAAACCCCGCCGAGTATATCAGCGGGGCTTCTTCATACAGGTGTGTGTGGCTTACCAGGTCG
Source organism: Magnetovibrio sp. PR-2 (assembly GCF_036689815.1). Classification (NCBI taxonomy): domain Bacteria; kingdom Pseudomonadati; phylum Pseudomonadota; class Alphaproteobacteria; order Rhodospirillales; family Magnetovibrionaceae; genus Magnetovibrio; species Magnetovibrio massiliensis. The sequence continues at coordinate 5,022 of NZ_JBAHUR010000022.1, forward strand.
CCATTTCGGCTTTCAGGTTTTCGTCCAGCTTTTCCAAGAACTGGTTGGTGGTCATCCAGGCTTGGTCCGGGCCGATCAACAAGGCCAAGTCTTTGGTCATGAAACCGGCTTCGACGGTGTCGACACAGACTTTTTCCAAGGTTTCAGCAAACTTCACCACGTCCGGCGTATCGTCGAACTGACCGCGATAGGCCAGGCCACGGGTCCATGCGAAGATGGACGCGATGGGGTTGGTGGAGGTTTCTTTGCCCTCTTGGTGCTGGCGGTAGTGACGGGTCACGGTGCCGTGTGCGGCTTCCGCTTCCACAACGTCGCCTTCCGGCGTCATCAGAACGGACGTCATCAAACCCAGCGAGCCGAAGCCCTGAGCAACCGTGTCGGACTGTACGTCGCCGTCGTAGTTCTTACACGCCCAAACAAAGCCACCGGACCATTTCATGGCGCAAGCGACCATGTCGTCGATCAGGCGGTGTTCGTAGGTGATGCCCGCAGCGTCGAATTTTTCTTTGAATTCAGCGTCGAATACTTCTTGGAACAGGTCTTTGAAGCGACCGTCATAGGCTTTCATGATGGTGTTCTTGGTGGACAAGTACACCGGCCAGCCCATGTTCAGACCGTAGTTCATGCACGAACGGGCAAAACCGCGGATGGAATCATCCAAGTTGTACATGGACATAGCCACGCCGCCGCCGGGGAAATCAAACACGGTGTGTTCGATGGGCTCAGAGCCGTCTTCCGGAACGAACTTCATGGTCAGCGTGCCGGGACGGTCCACGACCATGTCGGTGGCGCGGTATTGATCACCAAACGCGTGACGGCCGATAACGATCGGTTGGGTCCAGCCTGGAACCAAGCGCGGCACGTTGTCGCAAATGATCGGCTGACGGAACACGGTGCCGCCGATGATGTTGCGGATGGTGCCGTTGGGCGAGCGATACATTTTTTTCAGATCGAACTCTTCCACGCGGGCTTCGTCCGGGGTGATGGTGGCGCACTTGACGCCGACGCGATGTTCTTTGATGGCGTTGGCAGCGTCGATGGTGATTTGATCATCCGTCTCATCACGCTTTTCCATGCCCAAATCATAGTATTTCAGATCCACGTCCAGGTACGGCAGGATCAGTTTGTTCTTGATGAATTCCCAAATGATGCGGGTCATTTCATCGCCATCGAGCTCGACGATAGGATTGGCGACTTTGATTTTCGACATCCGTGTGTCTCCTTAGTTTCCCCGTCCCCCAGAATCACCAGCAGTGTGAACAGGGTTCTTTCGAGGGCTTTATGAGTGCTGAAGCAGCTTAAGTTAGTTGTTATTGTGCGCGTGCAACATAAGGCCCGTGATCCACTTTGACAAGCACCGCTTCTCAAAAACCTACACTTTTGGGCTGGCGAACAAAGTAGAGCTATTCAGCAGCAAGGAGCAAAGGATTATAACAAATTTTCGCAGAAGAGCTGCAAACAAGGCGTTAACTTGTGTTAACGCCTTTTTGAGGAAATTTTCGCTGGGGAAACGTTTGAAAAGTAGTTTTTCGAAACTGGAGTGGTTACCAATGTAAACTGACCAACAGATCGACCGCCCGCTGAACGACTTTTAACGACGACATCATATTCGTTCGACTTGCTTCTCGGCTTTGATTCTAGTGTATAAGCGCCGCCATTCAGATTGTTTGACATTTTGTCATTCTTTCCCATCGTGATCCCCTGTCCCATCAGTATCCTCTGTACGAACCGCCATTAGTTCCTGAAACGGTTGTAGCACAAGATATAGTAGGCTAGCCAGAGGCCTGCCCATAGATACATCTCGATCTTCTGAGAATGCATTGATAATATTGGCATCTAAGGCGAGAAAACCAATGAGACGATCGTCTGTGTAACCCAAGTCTGGTCGTTTGTCTTGCCGAATCGGCCAAACAATAGAAGTTTTATAAGGCAGCTGCCATTCGCTGAAATGACGACCTCTTTGCCAATATGTGTTGCTGGATGATGCATAACCTTCGTGTTTTTCGAGGTTGGGTGAATAGAAATACCCTTTGTCATTTACAGCAGGGTCATAAAGCATCAAGAAGTCCGTATTCAACTCAAGCACATCATGATGCGTTTCATATCTTACTTTGTCATCCTGTGAATACTGTCTCCAAGATGACCAATCGCGAGCCAATGTGTATACATGCTGCTTCCCCTTATGCTCATAAAACATTTTTATACACAGTCGGCAACGTGTGCCTGTTACGTTGGAAAACACATGTGAATAAACATCCAACGCATCGGTAAGTAGATTTCGAGCAACCTCTATATTTCTATCAACATCGCCATTAGGGTTTTCAAGGCAATAGAGCACAAATGAATGAAAATCACGAAGGCTCACACTAGCTTTATCAAAATCACTTAAGGCGTTGACTACTTGTTTGCCTGGGGCAATTTGGACCCCAACAATTATCAGGGCAAGCACAGATAGCAAAGCGATCAGAGCCAATGCAGAACTTTGGACCAACAACTCGTGCGTACGATCAACAGCAAAAACAGATATCAACCATGCAACACCAGTAGTGATGCCAAACATAGCCGCTGTATTCGTCACAACGCGACCTAACGGGTAGCGCCATTTATCCCAAATTGTTTGAAGAGATGGCATAACTTTCCCTCCTGAAAGCTAAACTTATTATAGAGAGGAAAATCAAAAAACAACCTTTTTTCACCTTCAAAGGTGGCTGGTCAGCACCACGGCGTCGGCATCGGGGGCTTGTTCGATGGCGTTAAAGACGTCTTCGATGTTATCCACAACCTGGAACAGGTCCTTGACCTTGTGATGACCGAAGCCGCCGTCCACCACCCGGTCTATGAGGGCGAAGTACGGATCCCAATAGCCGTTGATGTTGACAAAGATAATAGGCTTGTTGTGCTGTTGCAGCTGCTTCCACGTGGTGATTTCAATGCTTTCGTCCAGCGTGCCCAAGCCACCCGGCAGCACCACAAAAGCGTCTGAAATCTCAAACATTTTGGCTTTGCGTGCGTGCATGCCTTCGACCACGATTTCATCCGCACCTTCGACCACGCCAACTTCGTAGGCGCGCAGAAATTCAGGGATAATGCCGGTCACCGGCGCACCAGCGGCCACAGCTGCATTGGCGACGGTGGCCATCAAGCCAATGCCGCCCCCGCCGTAAACCAAGCGCACACCCTTTTCGCCGAGCATCTGACCCAGCTTTTGGCCGGCTTCACCGTGCGCCGGGTCTTCTCCGTTACGAGAGCCGCAAAACACACACAAAGACGATAACTTCGTCATGGAAATCCCCCATAGGTCACTTACATACATAGCCGTAACACTTTTTTTTGACCTTGCCCCAACGCATTCAGGAGTTCAAGCCATGCATATCTTTAAATCTGCCGCCCTGGCCTTATGCCTTGTTTCCGTGACAGCCGTCAGTACACCTGCGCTGGCTGACGAAGCGGGCGAAATCAAGTATCGCAAAGCCGTGATGAAATCCATCGGCGGGCACATGGGTGCTATTGTCGGCATCCTCAAAGGCCAAACCGGCAACAAAGCCAACCTCGCTGCCCACGGACGTGGCCTAGCTGAACTGGCCTCAATCACCCGGTCGGTTTTCCCGGCAGGCTCCGATTTTGGTGAGACCGAAGCTCTGCCCGCCGTTTGGGAAAAACCGGCCGAGTTCGCCAAAGCCGTTTCCATGTTCGAAGCCGCCGCCAAAGGCATGGAGACCGCCACCATGTCGGGAGATATGGCTGCCGTCGGCGCCGCCCTTGGCAAGCTGGGCGGTGCGTGCAAAAATTGCCACGAAAACTTCCGCGAGAAGAAACAATAGGATTGCCCGTGAAAAATCGTGTTGGCGCAGCGCTGATCGTATTTGCTCTCGGCGCGACGCCCATGGTGACGTCTGCCCAAGCCCCCGGCGTAAGTGGAGAATACATCTTTAACCTCGCCGGGTGTGAAGGGTGTCATACGGACAAAAAAAACAACGGCCCCCGCTTGGCGGGTGGCCGGGCGTTTGAAACCGATTTCGGCACCTTTTACAGCCCCAACATCACCCCGGACGTGGCCACCGGGGTTGGGGTGTGGACCTTTGCGGATTTTGAACACGCCATGCGCCATGGCCGCGCACCGGATGGGTCGCACTATTTTCCAGCCTTTCCCTATACGTCATATACCAACATGACCCAGCAAGACCTGGAAGCACTGTGGGGATATCTCAAAGCGCAGCCGAGTGTCAGCCGCAAAAACAAAGACCACGACCTCACCCCCCCGTTCGGTTGGCGCTGGACCGTGCGGTTTTGGAACTGGCTGTATCTGGACAAAGCCCCCAAGCCCCATTGGAGCCGAGGGCGTTACGTGGCTGAAGCCTTGTCCCACTGCCACGAATGCCACACACCGCGCGGACCTCTGGGCGCGCGCGACGACGACATGGCCTACGCCGGAACCAAACGCAATCTTGAAGGCATCACCATCCCAAACATTACGCCTGACAAGGAAACAGGCGTGGGCAAATGGGGGGCAGGCGATTTTGACATGTTGTTCACCATCGGCATGTTGCCCGATGGCGACTTCGTCGGCGGGGTTATGGGCGAATCGGTGAGCCACTCCACCAGCAAGATGACACTGAAAGACCGCGCGGCTTTGATTGAATATCTCATGAGCCGCCCGCCCATCCAAAACCGTGTCGAGACCCAAAAAGCCCTGCAATCCCAAGGGAGTGAATGGTAAGCCTCTGATCACACGCGATGAGAAACTTTCCACATCAATCATTTATTTGCTCAAAGTGCATTGCGCATTTAGTCTTGTCGTCCAAATCCAGTGGGATGATCAGATGTTAGGGAGCTGGGATCTTTGAATAAATCCGTCATCATTGGCGTTGTCGGTGCGCTCATTTTAGCCGTGGCCGTTGGCCTGAGTTTGGTGTTGGGGCAACCCGATGCCCCGGCTCCCGCACCGCAAACGGCGGGACAATCTAAGCCCCAAGCCCCCCAGATCGAAGAGCTGACACCGCCCACGTTCGATGTCGTACGCGTCAATCCCGAGGGCAACGCCGTCATGGCCGGACGCGCCCATCCGTCTTCGAATGTAGAAATCCTGGACGGCGAAGCGGTCTTTGGGGCTGCCCACACGGATGCCAACGGCGAATGGGTGTTCGTGCCTGAAACTCTGCTGGAGCCGGGTGAGCGCCGTTTGGGCCTGCGCATGACGTATAAAGACCGCGATCCCGTGTTGTCCGATCACGTGGTGATTTTGGTGGTGCCCGAACGCGGCGGCGATACCGACGGGGCCCTCGCCTTGAAGGTGCGCCGCGACGGCACCGGCGGCAGCCAAGTTCTGCAAAAACCAGGACCGGAAGACGTCTTCGGTGTTGATTCCGTGGATTACGGCGGCGGCAATCTCACCATCAGCGGTCACGCCAAGCCGAGCCATAGCGTACAATTGTATATCGACAACCACTTTATCGGCACCACACAGTCCGACGAAGTCGGGCGCTGGTCATTGACCCCGCAAACCGATATTGCCCCGGGAACGTATACCTTGCGCGCGGACATGATTGACGCCAAAGGCCAAGTCCTGGCCCGGCGCGAACTGCCCTTCCAACGCGCCGAGCCCGAAGACACCAAAGACTTAGAGCCCGGCAGCTTCATCGTGGTCCAGCCCGGCAATAGCTTGTGGCGATTGGCCGAAAACACCTATGGCAAAGGCCTGCGCTATCACATGATCTATGAAGCCAATCAGTCCTTGATCCGCGATCCGGACCTGATCTATCCAGGCCAGATTTTCCGTTTACCCGGCCAATGACAAGGCCAACAGCCCACACTTTTCAACTGTAATAATGGGTTTCCACCCGCCGCGCACGCCTCTACAATGCGCGCAAATTGTTTAAATGGACGGCTCGCCGCCCGAGACTTAAGGAAGACCAACACGTGAAGACCATCTTGGTCCCCATCAACCGTGCCGGATGGCCCTTTATCGCCATCTTCGCCATCGTCGCTTTGGCCGCAGGCTATTACGCTGAACCACTCGGCTGGATCGGGCTGGTCCTGACCCTGTGGTGCGTTTACTTTTTTCGCGACCCCGACCGCGTCACACCGACCCGCGATGGTCTGGTGATTGCCCCAGCCGATGGCCGGGTGTGCTTGATCGATGAAGCCGTACCGCCGGCTGAGCTGGACATGGGCGACGAAGCGCGCCCGCGCGTCTGCATTTTCATGAACGTCTTTAACGTTCACGTGAACCGCGCACCGATGGACGGCAACATCACCAAAATCGCTTATCGGCCAGGTAAATTCCTCAACGCAGAACTCGACAAAGCCTCCGAATTCAACGAACGCATGTCTTTGTCCATGAAGACCACCACGGACCATGACATTGCCTTTGTGCAAATCGCCGGGCTGGTGGCGCGGCGCATTGTTTGCCAAGTTGAAGAAGGCGACTTCTTGCAAGCGGGGCAGCGCTTCGGCTTGATCCGCTTCGGTTCACGCGTGGATGTGTATCTGCCCAAAGGCACAGCGTCCTTAATGTCCGTGGGTCAGCTCACCACCGCAGGCGAAACGGTGATTGCCGATCTGAGTTCCGAAGAGCCCGCACGCACAGGTGAGATACGCTGATGAGTGACGAAAGCCAGGTCAAGCGCCCGAAGCGCCGCCGTTTAAACTTAAACGTCATGATCCCCAACATGCTGACGCTTATCGCGTTGTGCTCGGGACTGACGGCCATACGCTTCGCCTATGAAGGCCAGTGGGAACATGCTTGTTTAGCGATTCTCGCCGCCGCGATTTTGGACACCCTGGATGGCCGCGTCGCCCGTATGCTCAAAGGCACATCGAAGTTCGGGGCGGAACTCGACAGCCTGTCCGACATTCTCAGCTTCGGCGTGGCGCCGCCCATGATGCTGTACTTTTGGGCGTTGGAAGACTTTGGCCGTTTCGGCTGGATTTTGGTGATGCTGTTCACCGTCAGCTGCGCCTTGCGTTTGGCGCGCTTCAACACCGCTGCCGAAGACCCCGACCCGCCAGCTTGGGCATCGACGTTTTTTTCCGGCGTTCCTGCGCCTGCCGCAGCGGGGCTTGTCCTTCTGCCCATGATCGCGTCGTTTAATCTGCCCGAAGACTTTGTCCGCGACTATGTGCGCCGTCCGGAATTGGTTGCGACATTTGCCCTGGTGGTTTCCATATTGATGGTCAGCTCCATCCCCACCTATTCGTTCAAAAAGGTCAAACTCAGCCCCAAACTGGTGCTGCCGTTTTTGGTCCTGTTCGTTGTTGTGATCGCCAGCTTGATCGGTGCACCGTGGGTAACCCTGTCGGGCATCTTGGCGGCGTACATGATTTCCATTCCCTTCGCTGTACGGAGCTATCGCATGATCTGTGCCCGTACAGGAAAATGCGACACCGATGACAGTCCCATCGAACTCACCGACGAAGACGAATAAGAAAGCGCTTTCATGATCCAAAATCTTAAGCACGGCTCACTTTTGATCTATGACACAGAATGGACCAGTTGGGCCGGTTTTTTAGAGAGTAATCTGACACAACCTGGGCGCTATCCGGAAATCATTCAGATCGGTGCCGTCAAGCTTGATATTGCTGACGGCTTTCGGGAGACCGGTTCTTTTATGAGGTACATTCGCCCAAAGGTTAATCCGGAATTGAGCGACTATATCATCGAATTGACCGGCATCACCCAAAACGCCATTGATGAGCAAGGCAAACCTTTTCCCGAAGTCTTGAGCGCGTTCGTCGAATTCATCGAAGACGACTTTGCCGTTCTCATGCCCTATGGAGTGGATGGAGAAATTGTCGCAAGAAATTGTGCGCTCAATGACATCCAAGTTCCTGATGTCTTCAAAAAGGAACGCGATCTAAGGCAGTTTCTTTTAGACCTCGAATTGGTTGACAACTCCCAAGTCAGCTCGGATTTACCCCGTTACTTTGGCCTACCTGATGAGGAGCTCTCCCATGACGCCCTGGGCGATTCACGCTCTCTGGCCAATGTCATCCGCCACTTGCGCGAAACCGGTAAGATTTAAGCCGGTTTTGCGTCCTGGGGTTGAGCCACGCGGCGCTTGATCCGCCAATCTGTAACGTTCGCACGGATCATCAGCAATGATGGCGTCACGATCAATGTCAAGACCGTCGCAAAACCCAATCCAAACACGATAGAGATGGAAAGCTGCACCCACAGCTGATTGGCCGGGGCATCGATCACAACGCTGCGCCCGATGAAGTCCAGGCCGATGTTCATGGCCATGGGCAAAAGACCCAACATGGTCGTCACCGTGGTCAGCAGCACCGGGCGCAGACGTTGTGCACCCGTCAACATGATGGCTTCGCGTGCATCCGACGTGGATTGTTTCAAGCGGTCAAAGGTGTCGATCAACACGATGTTGTTGTTGACCACAATTCCCGCCAACGCAATCACACCAATGCCACCCATGACGATGCCGAACGGCTGGCCAGTGATCAACAGTCCGATGAAAACCCCGATGGTCGACATCACCACTGCCGACAAGATCAAGAAGCCGGAATAGAAACTGTTGAACTGTGTCACCAAAATGATGGCGATCATGAACAGCGCAACACCGAAAGCTTTCGACAGGAATTCTTGGGCCTTGGCCTGTTCTTCATCTTCGCCTTTGAACTTGATGGAGATGCGTGGATCCAAATCGGCTTTGCCCAGCCAAGCTTGAATGCCTTTAACCATTTCATCGGCCAAGACACCTTCAACCACGTCCGATTTCACCATCACGACACGTTTCACATCCGTGCGGCTGATGGTGCCGGTTTTGGCTTGGGCTTCCATGGTGACGAAGTTGTCGATGGGCACCATCCCACCGGGTGTTTTCACGCGGATATGACGGAGTTGTTCTAAGGTACGATAGTCACCGGGGAAACGCGCACGGATATCCAACTCGTCATCCGTATCGGTCGGACGGTACTCGCCCAACTTAATACCCGACGTCGCCAAACGAATGGTGGAACCAACCGTTGAGACATCCGCACCAAATTTTGCCGCTTGTGCCCGGTCCACATCGAACACCCAATCAATTCCCGGCAAAGGCAGGCTGTCTTCGATATCAACGAAGTTCGGGTTTTTACTGAGCTCTTCAACAATGCGTTTCGCCGTCGGCCCCAACAGCTCTGGATAGCGCGACGAGATTTCCATCTGCACCGGCTTACCCACGGGCGGACCGCCTTCTTGTTTTTCCGTATTCACAACGACACCTGCGATGGGGGCCGTGCGTTCACGGATTTCACCCAAAATGGTGTCGGCTTTCCGACGCTTATCCCAGTCTTCGAATTCCAAGAACACAGAGCCGATAATGTCTTCGGCCTGTTCACCCGACGGAGCGGATTGCGTGCGCGTGTAGACCGTGCGGATGCCTTCCACCTGAAGAACTTCGGCTTCGACCTCGCGCATCAAGGCATCGCGTTCCCAAATGGACATGTTGCCACGCGCCCGCACATTGACTTGCGCGTTGGTGGGTTCGACTTCAGGGAAGAATTCGACGCCGTTTCCAAAAACACCATAAGTGCCCAACACGGCAAACAAAACGAAGACAGACAATGCAACGATTTTGGCGGGATGGCGCAAGGCCTTTTCCAGAATGTTGAGATACGTCTGCGTAACCGGGCCTGCGGTTTCCAGCCCCGCTTCTTCGCCAACGGTGAGCGCCTTCTTGGTATCTTCACGTCCAGGCTTGCCGATATAGCCGCCCAGCGCAGGGATGAACACCAACGCCATCAACAATGAAGCAGACAAGGTAGCGATCAAGGTGATTGGCAAGTACTTCATGAACTCACCCACCACGCCCGGCCAAAACAGCAGCGGCAAAAAAGCGGCAAGCGTTGTCAGGGTCGCAGCAATGATCGGCGGCGCCATGCGTTTGGCCGCTAACGCATATGCTTTTTTGCGGTGCAGGCCTTCCGTCATTTTCCGGTCGGCGTATTCTGTCACCACGATGGCACCGTCCACCAACATACCGACAGCCAAAACAAGTCCGAACAACACAACAATATTCATGGTGTTGCCCATAATGTGCAGAACCAAAACACCCGTCAGGAATGAACCCGGAATGGCCACGCCGACCAAGCCCGCCGAGCGCAAACCCAATGAGCCCACAACCACAATCATCACCAACAACACCGCACTGATGACGGAGTTTTCCAGTGTCGACAGACGTTCTTTGATGTCGGTGGATTTATCTTGGGAGTAACTCACCGAAATTGCACCGCGCAAAGTTTCGGGCCACACGGCTTGTTCTTCGGCGACCTTTTCACGCACACGGGCAACCGTTTCAATCAAGTTCTCGCCACTGCGTTTGGAGACCTCCAAGGTCACAGCATTGTGCCCATTGATGCGGGCAAAGCTGGTTGGGTCCTTAAACGCACGGCGCACCGTGCCGATGTCAGCCAATCGTACCACGGCATCGCCGTCCACCGTGACAGGCAGTTCCATGATTTCATATACGTTAGTGAGCAAGCCCGGGACTTTGAGCGTAAAACTGCCGCGCCCGGTGTCTTGTGCACCCGCCGCCACCAGTTTGTTCGAACTTTTCACGATCGAGGTCGCCTCATCCGGGCTTAGTCCATAACTTTCGACCTTCACCGGATCGATCAGAATCTCGACCATTTCTTCACGTGTGCCGGTCAAAGACGCTTTCAAAACGGAGCTTAGACCTTCCAATTCATCCTTCAAATCGCGCCCCAAGTTCAACAGCGCGCGTTCCGGCACTTGGCCGGACATGGAAATCACCACCACTGGAAATTCGGAAAAGTTGATTTCTTCAATGACTGCGTCCTCGCTGTCACTGGGCAGGTCTGGCTTGGCATCGTCAACACTCTCACGCACATCCGTAAGCGCTTGGTCAACGTCGAAGCCAGCTTCGAATTCCAACACAACATTGGCGCCGCCTTCATAGCCTTTGGCGCGCATTTCCTTTAGCCCTTCGACAGAGCGCAGCTCTTGTTCCAAGGGGCGGATCAGAAGGTTTTCGCTGTCTTCGGGCGAAATCCCTTCATGGATCACGCGCACGATGATCAACGGAATGTTGATGTCGGGCTCGGCCTCTTTGGGGATTTCCTGGTACGCCACACTGCCAGCAATCAACAGCAATAACAGCGTGGAGATGGTGGTGCGGGCGTGGTGAAACGCAACGTCGATGAGCGCACGCATGGCTTAGTTCTCCTGCCCTTGGTCTTCGCCGTTTTCAAGATCGCGCGCCGTTTCCAACGTGCCCTCGACAGCGATGACCGTTTGACCGGGAATGACGAATTCTTGCCCGACGGAAATCACTTTGGCCTCATGGGGAAGTCCCGTCAGCCAAATGCCGTCCTTGGTGTCGGAAATCATCTCCACACGGAAGAACTCAACCGTGCCGTCAGCCATGACAACTTTCACGCCGATGTCACCTTCATCGTCCAAGGTCAACAGGGCCGGCGTGATGTTGTGCGCTTTGATGCGTTCCATCGGCAGGTGCAATTCCGCCGTCATGCCTTCGGGAACGGAACCGTCGACAACATCAAAACGAACCTCAACCTTATAGGTCCGGGTCGCGGCGCTGGAGGCTTTCGCAACAAAAGACACCGTCGCGTCAAATTCACGCCCGTCCGGTAAGACAATGTAGGCCTCGCCTCCCAACGAAATCCCCCCAATGTCGCGTTCGGCCACCTCACCCGCTGCGAGCATGGCGCTGAGATCGATCACGCGTGCAACAACGCCGCCGACTTTGTCGATGTAGTCACCGGCGTCTAGGGGCAGTTCGTCCACCACACCAGCAAACGGTGCCATGATGGTGGTGTTGTCGAGATCGCGCTGCATGCCTTTGACTTCGGCGCGCGCGGCTTCCAAGTTGGCTTTGGCTTCGGCCAAGTTCAGTTGAGAGCTGTAGCCACCCTTGGACAACTTTCGCGCGGACTCATACGCAATTTTGCGCTGGCTCAAGCGTGCTTTGGCTTCTGCGAGTTTTGCCGGCAAGTTTTCCGGATCAAGCTTCACCAAAACTTCGCCCGCTTCGACCATGGCCCCTTTTTCAGCAACGATCTCAACCACACGACCGATGGTTTCCGCACGCACAGAAACTGCGTTTTTAGCTTCGGTGCGGCCCAACACGGCAATGGTGCGCACATGTTCTTCACCCACAATCGTGGTCACGCGCACACGCGGCGTGGGTGTTTCTGTTTCGATTTGCGGTTGGGCATCTTGGGATTGGGCGTCTTCGTTGACGAAGATACCGGATAACATCCATAAAAGCGCACCGATGGCAATGAATGCCGCCGTCTTTTGTGCAGGCTGGACGGTCATGCCAAACACTTGTGAGGACTTGGTCACTGCCCCCGTCAAGTTTGCAGCTTTTTGTTTTAATTCATCGGTCATTTCTTTTCTCCGGCAGGGGAGCTTTGGGGGAGGCTCTTGGGGTGATCCATGCATTCACGCAGGGATTCAAAATCGCGCACGCCCTCACCTTTGGGGGCAGACAGCAGCGCTTCGCGATTATCTTCGAGAAAACCTAAGATGCTTTTGTGAAAGTGCAGTCCAAAATTGCGCACAAACATACGGCCCCGCGATAGGCCCGAGTTGTCTTTGCTTTCAATCAATTCGACAAAAAAACGGTGGTGCTCAACATAATTGTCGTAGACCTCTTGAAGGTGGTCGTCTTCCAGATGATCGGCAAAGAACATCATGATCAGAACTTCGGAACGCACCTTGTCGCTGTCGGGGGTTTTGCCCAACGTCTTGCGAAATGCGCCCAGTCCCTCTTCGGTGATGGAATAGACCTTTTTATCGGGTCGACCGTCTTGGGCCTCCACCACTTGGGACACGTACCCCGCCTCCAACAATTTGGATAACGCCGGATAGATGGACCCGAAGCTCGCATGGTGAATATGCGAAAACGGCCCCTCTTCGAACATTTTGCGGATCTCATACCCGCTGGCATCGCCCAGGCTCAACACACCTAAACACAAGGTTTTGACGTCCATGACTTAAAAGCTCCAAAAGAAAACACGAGAAGAGGTCGCACCAACGCGCACTCCGCCGCATGACTATCAGAGCAGTATATATCAAAACGATATATATCATTTCAATACTTAATTTTGAATATTTCTAAATCGTTACATTTCAATAGGTTAGAGGTCGACAGGTTCTTGCCCATCGGGTTTGTACACACCCTCAGTGTCTTCAACCTCCATTGCCCAGAGGTCCGGATCAATATCCGCTTCGCGTTCGATGTAGGCATCGCAGTCCCGCTCGGCATGGATATCTTCCCCACCTGCAACAATGGTCCAGACACGCTCGCTGTCCATATTGTAGCGGCGCGCCAACAACCAACACCCCCGGCTCAAGCGATTGTGCTTGATCAGCACCTGGCCCGCGTCTTCGTCCCCCCGGCGCACGATGACGACGGGCAGTAAGGCCTGATCGCACAGGCGCAGTTGGGCTTTGATCCAGATTCCGGTTTTCAGGCGCAGCTCAGTCATGCAAAAGTGTTCCTATGTTCAAGATATCAGGACCATAACATGGACACCGCAGCGTTCACACTCGATCCCACTTTGGAAAAAGACACCGTGGAAATCACCCGTTTAGGGGTCTGTCGCGTCTTGTTGATGCGCGATCAAACCTATCCTTGGGTGATTTTGGTTCCCGCGATTGCCGGGCTTAGGGACTTCGACGATCTCAACCCCACGCACCGCAACGCCGTCACAGCCGAAATCGACCGCGCCAGCAAGGCGCTCAAAGCCGCATGCCAACCTTATAAAATCAATGTCGCCGCGTTGGGCAATGTGGTGGAACAGCTGCACATCCATGTGATTGCCCGTTTTCAAAACGACGCGGCTTGGCCCGGTCCGGTTTGGGGCGTGCACCCGCCACAAGATTATGATGAGAACGCACGCGCAAAACTCACCGCCAAGATCAAATCAGCCCTTTGACCCCGCATGAAACCTGAGTATTGTTGTCCTGGGGCTAGAGACATCTGGGGCGAGAAGCAAGTCATGCAAAGCAGTCCGCGCAAATCGGGATACACATGATGCCAGCAGGCATTGGCTTAATATTCGAACACGTGCGCACATTACCAATCCGCGCCAAATTATTGTTGATGTCGACCATGGTCGGCTTCGCCATCATCGCTATTCTCTCTTTGAGTTGGTATCGCGACACCTCTATCCGTGACATGGATGAAACGCGCACGGCCATTTTGTCCATGGACATGATGGTGTCCGACTTGCAGCGCAATCAAAATGACTTCGTCAACCTGTTCGACCCACGCTTTCGCGAAGCATTCAGCGCCGTCTTTGAAAACTTCGTGATCCGCACCGAAGACCTCAAAGAACAGTTTTGGGACTTAGAACTGCCCATCGATACGCTTGAGCGTTTGATCATCGTCACCAGCGAATATCAATATCACTTTGAAGTGTTGGCCGAGTTGATGACCCAAATCGGTCAAAACGACCAAGAAGGCCTGCGTCTGGACCTGGTCAAGTCCATAACGGATATCAAAGACACACTGGGGCGCATTCCCACCACCAATAATGCGCGTCTGAGCCTGCAAAACCAATTGGCCGAATTGCAGTTGCTGTCCAAAGACATGCTCCTTCACAAAGACAGCCAATACGTCGAGCAGTTCAATTTGATCCACTTGCAAATGCTCGACGACGTCAAGCGCATGTCGGCTAATCCCAAATTGCGCACGGCATTGAGCCTCCAACTCAGTTATTACCGAGAACTGTTTTTCCAGTTGGCCCAAGCCTCAACTGAAATTGGTTTGGATTTCGAACACGGTTTGCGCGCCAAAATCGAAAACAATGTGAGCGATGCGCACAAAGCCCTGGCCCTGCTCAGTATCGAGGTCAACGTCGCAACCGCGCAGAGAAAACAAAACCTCAACGTCTTGATGGGCGGCATTGCCATTTCCTTTTCAATTTTGTTCTTCTTGGTCTTGTTGGCCTTGGCGCGCTCTATCTCTTCGCCGATCCGCGCCATCACGGAAGCCATGACCCGCTTGGCCGATGGGGATCTGAGCGTCGACATTTCCAACCAACACCGCCGGGATGAAATCGGCGATATGTTACGCGCGCTGCGGGTCTTTAAGATGGGAGCCATTATCCGCAGACGCACCCAAGAAGAATTGCGCGAAGCCCACGATCAATTGGAACATCGCGTCGAAGAACGCACCCACGAACTGTCCGAAGAGATTCAAGAACGCCGACTGGCCGAAGACCAATTGAGACGCGCACGCGAAGACGCCGAAGCCGCCAACAAAGCCAAGTCTATGTTTTTGGCAAACATGAGCCACGAGCTGCGCACCCCTCTGAATGCCATCATCGGTTATTCGGAAATGCTGCAAGAAGACGCCCAAGACCTAGGCTATAGCGATATGACGCCGGATTTGGACAAGATCAACACGGCCGGCAAGCACCTCTTGGGCATCATCAACGAGATTTTGGACTTGTCTAAAATCGAAGCCGGACGCATCGACATTGAAGTGGAAGAATTCAGCGTCATAGACGTTGTGGAATCTGTTGGGGAAACCGTACAGCCGTTGATGACCACCAACAACAATGTCTTAAAAATTGAATGCGGACAAAACCTTGGTATCATGAACAGCGACATCATGCGGCTGCGCCAAATTTTGTTTAATTTTCTGTCCAACGCTGCCAAATTCACCGAAGAGGGCGAGATCAGCCTGCGCGCCTATCGTGAAAGTGATATCGCAGGCGACACCATGGTGTTTTCCGTTGCCGATACCGGCATCGGCATGAGCCAAAAGCAGTTGGGGCAAGTATTCGAAGCCTTTACCCAGGCCGACACCTCCACCACCCGCAAATATGGCGGAACGGGACTGGGCCTGACTGTGAACCGGGAATTTGCCCGTTTGATGGGCGGCGACGTTATGGCGCAAAGTGCCTTGGGCAAAGGTACGACATTTACCGTGCGCCTGCCCGCCGTTCTTCGCGACCAATCAAGCAACGAAGCACTGGACAGCACGGGCGCTGATGCGTAGAAAATATAGCGATACTTAAAGGCATTCCAAAATACCGGGCAAATGATGGCGACAATCCTTCTTGTTGAAGACAACGAACTGAACCGCGACATGCTGTCGCGGCGTTTAGAGCGTCTGGGCTATACCATCAATTTGGCAACCGACGGCCAAGAAGGTGTGGATGCGGTGCGTAACAATCCACCCGATCTGGTTCTCATGGACATCAACATGCCCGTGATGGACGGCTGGGAAGCGGTGCGGGTTCTCAAGTCTGACCCGGACACTCAGCGCTTGCCCGTTATTGCCCTCACCGCCCACGCCATGGCCTCGGACCGTGATAAAGCGGAAAAATCCGGCTTTGACGATTACGCCACAAAACCTGTGGATTTTCCGGCTCTGGTGAAAATGATCGAAACATGGCTTAATATGGCAGACGAATAGAACTTTTCCGCCTATATTGGTCCCATGTCCGAACAAAACCAATCCGATCCGCCCAAAGCACACATTCTTGTCGTTGATGATAACGACATGAACCGTGACCTTTTGGTGCGGCGTTTAGAACGTAAAAGCTTTACCACCGAAAGCGCAGATGGTGGTCACGCAGCCCTGGGAAAGGTTGGCAGTACGGACTTTGATTTGGTGCTGCTGGACATCAACATGCCGGACTTAGACGGCATCTCTGTCCTGTCGAAAATTCGCGAAACCAAGGATGCGGCGGATCTGCCCATCATTATGGTCAGCGCACGCGATGCCAGCGAACATATTGCCGAAGCCATCAACGCGGGCGCGAACGACTACATCACCAAGCCCATAGACTTCCCTGTCGCCTTTGCCCGCATCAACACCCAGCTTGACGTGCACCATGCGCAAAAGCGCCTGCGCGAAAGTGAAGAACGCTATGCCTTGGCCTTTCGTGGTGCCAACGATGGCCTGTGGGATTGGAACCTCAAAACCGGACAAGTCTATTATTCCGAACGCTGGAAAGAAATGTTGGGTTTCGATGCAAACGAAAGCTTAGAAACCCCCGAAAACTGGTTTGATGTGGTTCACCCGGATGAATTGGACGGGCTGAAAAACGCCATAGAAGAACATATGCTGGGCCAGAGCGAAGCGCTCAAACACGAATACCGCGCGCTGCACACGGATGGAACCTTTCGTTGGATTTTAACCCGGGGGGTTGCCTCCCGGTCTGACGACGGCCAAGCCGAACGCATTTCCGGCTCGCAGACCGACGTCACCCAGTCCAAGGTCTACGACCCCATCACATCAATCCCCAACAAGTTCTTGTTTATGGATCGGCTGGAATGGCTGTTGGACAAAGACCGGCGCAAACGCCAAGGGCGCTATGCCGTTTTCTTGATCCACATCGACCGCATGGAAGAAATGCGCCACACCTTAGGCCCCGTTGCCAGTGAAGACGTCGTCATCACGTTGGCCCACCGCCTGATGGACAGTTTGCGTGCCGAAGACAGCTTATCGCGCATGTTTGAATCCGAAGCCACCACCGTCAGCCGCCACGACAATGCAGACTTCGCCATTTTGGCCGAAGGGTGCCGCGATGAAACCACCGCGCCCAAACTCGCCGAACGCTTCCGCCAAATCATCGGCAATCCCATGGAAATCAACGGCGAAAACATGGTCTTCACCGCATCAACCGGGATTGTCGCGGGTGCCATGGACGAAGGCCTGGAAGCCCCAGACGTCATCGCGCACGCCTCTGCCGCCCTGGCCCGCGCCCAACGCAAAGGCCCCGGCAATTACGAGCTGTTCGACAAACACATGCAACACCGCGCGATCAAGCGGCTCAAAATGGAAACCGATTTGCGCCGGGCTGTGGCCGACGGCGAATTGGCGCTGCACTACCAGCCCATCGTGCGTTTGAGCGACGGGGCCATTGCCGGCTGTGAAGCGTTGGCGCGTTGGCGTCATCCGGAACGCGGCAATATCCCGCCTGCGGAATTCATCCCCTTGGCCGAAGAAACCGGATTGATCGACGTCATCGGCGATTGGGTTTTGGAAGAAGCCTGTGTCCAGCACCAACGCTGGGGCGAAAACCGTGGTGCAGAAGATCCGATTAATCTGTCGGTGAACTTTTCGCTGTTGCAGATGCAGCGTGACGGTGTGGAAGACCGGGTGTTGAACATCCTCAACCGCACCAAGATGGACCCCAACAACCTCAAGATCGAGATTACGGAATCCATCTTCATGGAAGACATGGACCGCATCAACTCCATACTGACGAACTTGAACAACGAAGGCATCGGCATCGCCATTGACGACTTTGGCACGGGCTATTCGTCACTGCAGTACTTGACCAAGCTGCCCATCACGCACTTAAAAATCGACCGCTCCTTCGTCGGCGACGTGTCCAGCGACGTGGCCGCCCAAGCCATCGTGCAGTCCACCCTTTTGATGGCGCAAAGCCTCGGCATCCAAGTGGTGGCCGAAGGCATCGAAACCATCGACCAAGAAGCGCTATTGAAAGTTCTGAAAGCCGAGTACGGCCAAGGCTACCACTTCTGGCGCCCCATCACGGGCGACGAGTTTGCGGATTTGGTGAATAAGTGACCCCATATTTCAGTTTTGTGTTTTCCAACGGATCAATTTAGAATTCACATAAAATGCTATACAATTTCTAGATTTGTACGACTTATTTGTGCAACCAATTCCCCGCAAAAACCTTAACATCGATTTCATCGACGAGTCGCATAGCCAGCATACCATTTGCATGCCAGACATCACCATCTATGGAGATAAAACATGAGATGGCAAAAAATACTGAGAGCGATACGCAAGAATGCTCTTATAGCGGTGATACTCACCTTAATCGGGTACGCAGCTTTCGCCATAACGGACCAACTGTCCAGACGCGTGGCTGATGATATCTACAACAAAATTGACGTATCATCTATTTTCGACAAGTGGGTTTAACCCACTTATTTTTTTGCCTGAAACTATGCCCATAAAAAAGCCGCGCTCCTTACAAGAGTGCGGCTTTTCAATTGTGCTGTCGAAAGCCTTAAGCCGAAGCCGCTGCTTTCAACGCTTGGTCCAGGTCGGCCAAGATATCGTCGATGTGCTCGATACCAATGGACAGGCGCACGTAGCCTTCCGTCACACCGCTGGCGAGCTGTTCTTCAGCGTTCAACTGCGAGTGCGTCGTCGTCGCCGGGTGGATGGCCAGCGAGCGTGCATCGCCGATGTTGGCGACGTGGTAGAACATTTGCAACGCTTCGATAAACGCGCAGCCGGCGTCTTTGCCACCTTTGAGCTCAAAGCCCAACAAGCCGCTGTAACCTCCCGACATGTAAGCTTCGGCGCGGCGTTTTTCTTCGCCCTCTTGCTGGGTCGGATAGGTGACCGAAGTCACTTCCGCATGCGCGCTCAAGAAGTCCGCGACCTTCGCCGTATTGGCGGAGTGTTCGCGCATGCGCAACGCCAAGGTTTCCATGCCTTGCAGGATTTGGAAGGCGTTAAACGGGCTGATGGCCGCGCCTAAGTCGCGCAACAAAGTGGTGCGCGCCTTGATAATGTAGGCCACCGGGCCGATGGGCTTGACCGCTTCAACCCAGACCGCGCCGTGGTAGCTGGGGTCCGGGGTGTTCAGCGCTGGCTGACGATCCGCACCCGCACCTTCCCAATCAAACGTACCGCCGTCCACAATGACGCCACCCATGGACGTGCCATGCCCGCCCAAATACTTGGTGGCGGAATACATGACAATGGCTGCACCGTGATCCAACGGACGGCACAGAACCGGGGCTGCGGTGTTGTCCATGATCAGCGGAATGCCAAATTCTTTGCCGATGTCGGCGACTTCTTGGATGGGGAAGACACGCAGTTTCGGGTTCGGCAGGGTTTCGGCGTAATACGCACGGGTTTTATCATCCGTGGCGGCGCGGAAACCTTCCGGGTCAACGGGGTCCACGAAACGCACTTCGATGCCTTGGTCTTTCAAGGTGTTTGAGAACAAATTGAACGTTCCACCATACAAATCGGTCGACGCCACGATGTTGTCGCCCGCTTTGGCCAGGTTTTGAATGGCCATCGCCGTGGCCGACTGACCGGACGCGACTGCCAAGGCCGCGACGCCGCCCTCTAAGGCTGCCACGCGTTTTTCCAACACATCCGTGGTCGGGTTCATCAAGCGCGTGTAGATGTTGCCCAATTCCGACAAGGAAAACAGGTTGGCGGCGTGTTCGGTGGAATTGAACTGATACGCCGTGGTCTGGTGGATCGGCACCGCGACCGAACCTGTTGTCGGATCGGCGCGCCAGCCTGCGTGAACGCCAATGGTTTCAGGATTTTTGCTGTCGGTCATGGGTGGTCTCTCCCTATCAAATCGTTTTTTTAACCTTGCTCCGCTCCCCTCTTGGCCGAAACAAGAGCGCTATTAAGCCCACTTTGCGCCAACTGCGCAAGGGGCCTCAATACATTAGAGATTGCTGTTTGCTCACGGGCCGAAATGAGGTAGGTTCTGGACAAAGAAAGATCAATGAATCTGACGGTTTTCACTCATTTTTACGAAGAAGTTCATCCATGAAAGTTCTCATCACGGGCAGCGCCGGTTTTATCGGCAATCGCGTCTCTCAACGTCTTTTGGAGCGCGGCGACGAAGTCATCGGTCTGGACAACTTGTCCCCATACTACGACGTCCAGCTGAAAAAGGATCGCTTGGCCCAAGTCATCGATCATGAGAACTACACCGAAGCCAAATTCGACATGGCGGACCGTGAAAAAATGGTCGAGCTGTTCGAAACCCACAAACCCGATGGCGTCATCAACTTGGCCGCCCAAGCCGGTGTCCGTCACTCGTTGATCGCACCGCACGATTATGTGGATACGAACCTGGTCGGCTTCGTCAACATCTTGGAAGGATGCCGCCAGTGCAAAGTAAAACATCTGGTGTTTGCATCATCCAGTTCCGTCTACGGCACCAACGAAACCATGCCGTTTACGGTAAACGACAAAGTGGATCACCCCATCAGCTTGTATGCAGCGTCCAAACGCTCCAACGAACTGATGGCGCACACGTATTCTCACCTGTTCGACTTCCCGTCCACGGGGCTTCGTTTCTTCACCGTCTACGGCCCGTGGGGGCGTCCGGACATGGCGTTGTTCCTGTTTACCAAAGCGATTTTGGCCGGCGATCCCATTGACGTGTTCAACCACGGTCAAATGAAGCGCTCTTTCACCTACATCGACGACATCGTCGAAGGTGTGATCCGTGTGCTCGACACACCGCCGTCGCCCATCACCGACGCCACAGCCGAACAGCCGTCCAATTCTAAAACGGCACCGTTCCGCGTGTTCAACATCGGATCCGACGAAGCCGTCAGCCTGATGCGCTACATTGAAGTTCTGGAAGAAAACCTGGGCAAAAAGGCCGAGAAAAACATGCTGCCCATGCAGCCCGGCGACGTTGCCGCCACCTGGGCGGACGTGGATGACCTGAAATCTGCCGTTGGCTATCAGCCCACCACCACCGTTGAAGAAGGTGTGAAGAACTTCGTTGAGTGGTACAAAGGGTACTACGGCGTTTAGGTTTTAAAACGGTTAAGGGGTCCCCATGCCCAAGATGCTGATCACGGTGACGGAGGACTGGGCCTTCCTGTCTCACCGTGTCCCCACGGCTATGGCGGCCCGGGATGCGGGCTATGACGTGAGCGTCGTGGCGCGCATGCGCGATCACCGGGACAAGATCGAAGAACTCGGCTTTCGCACCATCCCTTGGAACATCAAACGCGAAAGCCAAAACCCGTTATCTGAACTTTCAGCCCTTTGGGATTTGATCCGCATTTACCGCGCAGAAAAACCCGACGCCAGTTACCATGTTGCGATCAAGTCCATCATGTACGGCTCCATCGCTGCACGAATGGCTGGGGTAAAACGAACCTTCAACCTGTTTTCCGGGATGGGGGTCGTCTTTATATCGAACAGTGCGAAGTTTCAAACGGTCCGGGCTGCGGTGACACCTGTTTTGCGCTGGGCTCTCAAACCGCAAACGGCGCGCCTTCAGGTGCAAAACGGCGATGACCGGAACATCCTAAACGGTTTGGGCATTGCAACTGCTGAACGCACGGACTTAATCCCGGGCTCTGGCTTGGATATGGAGAACTTTCCCGCAACCGGGGAAATGGATGCCTTCGCTCCCAAAGCCGTGGTGGTTAGCCGCATGCTGTGGGACAAAGGCATCGGTGAGTTGGCCAAAGCCGCGCGCCTGTTGAAAGACCGCGGCACGGCACTCGACATTATCTTGGTCGGCGCGCCCGACCCAGCCAACCCCGCATCCATCTCCGAAGACCAACTCAAAGCTTGGCAAGACGAAGGCTTGATGGACTGGTGGGGGCGACGCGACGACGTTGCGGAAATCTACAAACATGCCCACATCGCCGTTTTGCCGTCTTACCGCGAAGGCATGCCGCGTGCGTTGTTGGAAGCCGCCAGCATCGGCCGCCCCCTCGTCGCCTTTGACACGCCCGGCTGCAGAGACTTGGTCCGCGATGGCGAAAACGGGTTTTTGGTCCCGTTCCAAGATGTTGAAGCACTTAGCGATGCGCTGAACAAACTGGCCAAGGACAAGACCCTGCGTCAAACCCTCGGCCAAGCTGCACGCCAAGATGTCGAAAACATCTATTGTGCTGAAGCCATTCGCAAACAGCTCACCACGATTTTTTCCCGCTGAACCAGAACCGCGTTCACAAAACGGCTCCTCGCGCGTCTGCTCTTTAGGACGGGAGCTAGCGGTGCTGGCCTCCCCTATTGATCATGCATAGCACCAAAGCGGGGAGAACGTGTCATGAGCGACAACACCACGACCACAACCAGCGTCGATACCATACTCGAAACCAACCAGATGGTTTTGGAAGCGTATGAAATGAGCACCACGGAAAGTGCCGGAGTGGTGCAAGACAGCAATTCAATGGAATGCATCGCCAAGCACTACGAACAATATGTGCAGAACTACCAAGAGACTTGGCAAGCCGCATGGTTGGACACGATCACAGCTTACGAAAAAGAAGTGGAAGGCTGGCAAGATGCGGTGAGCATCTTCCAAGCGCAAACGCAAGCTGCAGCCCAAAGCCCGACCGAACCCAGCGCGAATAAATCAAAAAGCACAGGTAAAAGCAAAGCCAAAAGCACCCATTCGAAACCTAGGGACGGCGAGGACGGGTAACGCATCATGGCCGACGACAGCTCTAAGCCCAGCCCGAAAGCCATTGCCCAGTCGGTGATTGAGTCCATGAACATGACCAACAGCGTCATGAAATCCATACAAACCAACATGGAGGCAGCTTTGTCCAGCGCCGGACCGATGATGAGCGACTTGATCAAAAACAGCACCGACATCAATCAGGCGGCAACAGACAAAATTATTGAAACCATCAAGTCGTCGGGCCAGAGCGACCAGGAGTCCGACCAGGAGTCCGATAAGGATTCAAAAGACACAAAAACCGACAAAGGCTGATCGGTCAGGAGAGGTTCCATGTCAGCACAACAAGATCCGCAACATCCACAGCAGCAACACCCAACGCTTCCGATCGAAAACGGACCGGAAACGGCGATCCCGCAAACGGCGATCCCGCATATGGGAACATCGCAAGCAAACGTGCCCCAACCCAGTGTCGACACCGGCGTTCAAAGCCATGCGCCGCAAGCTCCCCTTCAAACTCAGGCCCAGGCCCAACCGCAGGCCCAACCGCAGCCCACGGTGCACATGCCACCCTTGCCCCAAGGTGTAACCCAAAACGCCATTGACGCCGCAATTGCCCAGGTCGAACAAACCGGAAAAACAGACGGTATTTCTCCCGAAGTTATGGCCGCAGCATGTGCCCAAATCGAAGCCCGTGCGAAGGCCCAAAGCATTGACGTCCAACAGGTCGCCCAATCCGTAGCGAATGCCCCGCCGCAACCGCAACCACAACACGGCGCAGAAACAGCCGTAAACGATAAACAAGGCACCATGCAACAGTTTGCGGACCAGCGCGATTCCTTGCGTCAACAAGTCGCTGAGCAACGCGACGCCATGCAACAACCGATCAATGCCGCTTTGAACAACGGCCAAGGGGGCGCCACGTCTTTCGATCCAGAAACCATTGCCGAGCTCACCCGCGCGGTTAAGGACCTGGACCCCCAAACCCTTGCCTTGATTAACGCCGTCGGACAAATGAGCGCCAACCCTTCAATCCTCAACACTGTGGTTTGGATCGAAGTCATTCGCGCCATGCGCCGTTTAATTGCGTCCGAAGCAAAGAAGCAAGTCGAAGACTTGGCCCCCGCCACCCCTACGGCACACTGACCCACGAACAACCCTGCTCACATTTGGATCTGATTTTGCCGATTTGCCGCAAAAGGCACCTCAGGGGCGCCTTTTTTTTGAATGAGACACGCTCACTGCGTGCAATTTATTCATCTAAATGAAATTCGATCACCCCCATAATATTCAATCAAGAGATGCGCTTAAATCATACCGCAATGGGCCGCTAAAAAAATCCGTACAAATAACATCACAAACCCTTGTTTTCATCCGTCTTTAAACAGAACGCACTGCCTAAGCACAATCAAAAAGAGATTTAGCAGTGCAGATTTGGTGTGACTATCAGAGGAGGTCTCTTGCTCCAGCCACAACTATTTAGGGAATTAGCAATTCTCTATTTATCTCTATCAGATGAATGTAGTTTGGCCTGGGTAGGCGTCAAAATATGCCATGGGGGTTTTTAGTTTTCCCGGTCAACCGGGGTTTCGCACACACGGGCAACACCTTGAAGACACACATACCGATCAACTCAACGATTCCATTTCCGAGGTTCCGGGGCCAGGGACCACACGCAAGTCCCGCAGTAGGAAACGCCTCTCCCCGGCGGCGGTCATTGCCCGGTCCCTGGCGCCGGACGCTCAACACATGTCGCCTGTGGACATTATTGCGCGCTCCGTCGAGCAAGCATTCGGCGGGCTTGACATGTTTACAGAGGCTCCTGCCCAGCCTGCTCCGCCGCCGCCCGCCCCGCCTTCCGACCACCCCTTGCGCAAGCCCGATCGATCACCTTTTGGTGACGGCGGGCTTGATCCGTTTGAGGAGTTTTGGCAGGTGTGGATGGAGCATCAGGACTATCTGTTCAAACAAAGCATCCGCTTTATGTCCGGAAACGTAGCCGATGCCGAGGATGCGCTGAGCCAAGCGATGCTCAAAGGCTCGCAGCACTTCAACGCCGAAACCATCCGCAATCAACGCGCCTGGTTGACACGCCTGGTACACAACGCCTGTATGGACCAGCACCGCTCCCACAAGCGCCAAGCGCGCCTAAGCGACGAGATCGACGGTGACGATCCTGAACAAGCCCCCAACATCACACCACAGCCCCCAAGGGCTCCGGACGAAGCCTTACACATGCGCCAGATCTTTGACGAACTGGAGCAGCACCTGTGCGACATGCCCATGTCGCTGTTGCAGCCCTTGCTGCTGCGCGTGGTCGAAGAAAAGTCCTATGACGAAATTGCCAACGCCATGGGGCTGTCCAACTGCGCGGTGCGCAAACGCATCCAGCTGGCCCGCGACCGGTTGCGACAAGCGAAAGTGATTTAACACGCCTTTCCCTCCCCATCACCCTGCCTGAGGCAGGGTTTCTTGTTTTCATAGCCGCAGGGCAAAACAAAAAAAGACCGCCCAAAGGCGGTCTGAGTTCAGGCGCGTACATGACGCTGAGGGTTCGGGAAAAAGCACTTAAGTCTTTGTCGCCGGATAGCTG
This sequence comes from Magnetovibrio sp. PR-2, assembly GCF_036689815.1. Classification (NCBI taxonomy): domain Bacteria; kingdom Pseudomonadati; phylum Pseudomonadota; class Alphaproteobacteria; order Rhodospirillales; family Magnetovibrionaceae; genus Magnetovibrio; species Magnetovibrio massiliensis. The sequence continues at coordinate 30,739 of NZ_JBAHUR010000022.1, forward strand.
GTGGCGATGTCGCCGGCGGTGGTGCCGACCGTGGCCAAGTTGGTGGCGGCGGCCGTCACCATTTCTTGCAAGGTGGCCAGCACCGGCGTGTAGATGGGAATGTTGGACTGGTCTTCCAACATCTTGGTCACGATAACACCTTGGGCAGTCATGGCGATGTTGGAAATGTTACGCGAATAGTCCGTGGCGTCTTGCACGGCGAAGGCTGTGGCTTGGGCGACCTTTTGATACGCCGTCGCCGCACCTTGATTGGCGGCCGTGCCCATGACGGCAGAGGTGGTCTGGCTGACGGCGTCCAGGATCTGCGGATTCACACCGCCTGATGATGAAGAAGCCGCCACTGCGCCGCCGCTGTCGGAAGAAGAACTGTCTGACGCAGAGCTCGCCGTGCTGTCTTGATCGCTGGACGACGCGTCTTGGGACGAAGATGCGTCGTCGTTGGAATCCGGCGGAAAAACGTTTCGTGTATCGTCACCCATGGCTTACTTAAAGGCGGTTTAGGCCCTCACTCCCCTATTGGTGTGTTAGCTGGATTTACTGCTGCCGGAGTTGGCCGCATCGAAAATCATGCGTACCCCGCTGGACGTCACGGCGTTGCCGATTTGCTGCAGACCGCCTTGGGCCTGCATGGCATTTTCCATCGCCAAGGAAATCGAGTGCGCCATGGTTTGGTACACCATGGCCATACTTTGCGCGGGGGCCTCGGCCACCACCTTGACGTTTGTCTGTGTCACGGCATCCGTGATCTGTGAATTGACGCTTGTACTGTCAGCCATTGTTTGTCCCTAACTTGCTTGACCCGACTGGCGCACCGAAACGGGTGAGCCCGAGTACTCCATTATTTCTTCTCAGCCGCGAGTGCCGCCAACAAAGCCATCATCAATTCCGGCGTGTCGCTCTCGGCGATTTTCGACGCAGCGGCCGCACTGGCCATGGTGGCGGCGCCGTACAGTTGCATCACACCTTGGTTAGCCGCAGCCTGCGACGTGATGGAACTGTTTTTCTGAGCCAAAGTATTGTTCTCATACATCACGCTCAGAGAATGTACTGCCGTTTGATACGTGTTACCCATGGCCTGGGCGGGGGCGACCCCCAACACGGCCACATTGGTTTGCGTAACCGCGTCCGTAATCAATCCGTTAACTGGTGTTGGCAGCGCCATTCTTGAAAATCCTTCCTCTCCCCTCCGCAAAAAACCTCTCACGGATATTAATAGACTCTTAAACTGACGCACGTGGCGTACAGTTGTGACATCAAGACGCACCAGCCTTGGTTATCATCGACATCAGGGCCGCGGCTGCAGAATTTCCGATCTGCTGCATGCCGCCTTGAGTTTGAGTTGCATTTTCCATCGCCAAACCCATGGCATGAGACATGGCCTGTGACGATACGCCCAGCGCACCCGTCGGACTTTCCCCCAAAACTTTGACGTTTGTTTGGGTGACTGCATCCGTGATCTGGGAATGAACAAGATCCGCCATGCCTTCAGCCTTTCACTTTCTCAAATTCTATCGTTTCGTACTGCATCCCAGCCTCCTAGGTAACTTCCAAGTGAGGCCGCGAGCTCTCGATGACATCGGCCATATGCTTGCTGGCCATGGACATAAACTGGATCAACAGTTGCTGTATCATTTCACCGTCCAGACCGTGTTGCGAAGCCACTGAATCCAGATTGATGCTGGACTGTTGTCCATCCGCGCCAGCACCCTTTTTAATGCCATCCAGCGCGCTCAGATCCGACACCGCGCCTAAGTCGACACTGCTTTGGCCTGCAGGTTGGACGGGGGGCTGAGTTGTGGGTTGCGCCGTGGGTTGCGCGGGTGGAATGTCCACGGCGACCGCTGAGGTCGGAATGTTGATGGGCGATCTCGACTTACAGCCCATGGCATCGCTACACGCCAACAGTTGGGACAAGGCCTGGGCCAGGGCTTGCATCTGAATGGGGTGCGACAATTCGTGATCGCGTATCATTGTTGCGGACAGAACGGACTGACTGTTGACCAGATTAAACATGGCCTCAAGCGCGGCGACACCGACACCGTGTCCCATCAACACGGCATTTGTATCGGCCAATCTTTGTTCAATTTTGTCTGCCATGATCTCTCTCCCCTATGTCGCGGGCGGATTATTCACCGTCCCCCGTCGACTGGTTCATGTTCAGCAATTGCTTGACGCACGCGCTGGTGCACACCAAACCGACTTGGTCCAGTTGTCTTTGCATTTGCGTTGCGTTCAACAACACCGAGCCTTGCGCCGACGAATTTGTCATCATCGTGTTCAGGGTTGCAAACGCCGGGCCAGAGCCCAAAATCATGTTGACCCCACCTGCCATCTCTTCGTGCTGGCCGGGGTAAGCTTCGCCAGAGCCCATGTCTTCCAATATGCGCGTCAGCATGTTCAAGTAATCGTCGCCACCGGCCACCTGCCCGCTGCCAGAACCACCCGTGGGGGGCTCTGCTTGCGCACGCTGTTTGCGCGGTTTTGACGATTGCTGGCCTGAACCAGCCTGACGGTGTGCCATATAGCGCTGCGCAGCCGCTTTCATATACGCTTCGAACTCCGGATCCATAACAGGACCGTCTTCCAAACTGTCGAACCCGAGTAGGTCATCAAACTCGTCGTTCCAGTCCGGTTCGTTTTGGGGCTTCGCTGCGGGTTTTTGAGATGCCGCTTTTTTGGCTTGAGGTCTGGTGGCGGCTTTCTTCCCAGCCGTTTTGCGCTGGGCACGTCCAGTCGGTGCTTTTGGATTTGCTCCTTTTGGGGTGTTCGCCATCAGTCGTCTCCTACACCGAAAGGTGTCACTCTTCTTAATCCACGCCGGACGAATACCGGCCTCTCCCTCTTGCTTTGACGTCGCAAAGCTAAACTTGTGAATACTTTTTTAGGCGGGATGATTTGCGGGACCGGGACACCGCAACCTAAAACACGAGGTGGGTTTGGTTGCGATGTCCCTAGGGCCCTTAACAAGCCATCAGGTCCACAAATGCCGCCAGGGCGTCTTAGCTGACACCCGCCGTAGAGGCGCGCAGAGCTGCCATCAGAGACAGCATGTTGTCCGGAACGTCGGACTGGGAAATCTTGGACGTTGCGACAGCACCGGCCATCGTGTCGACGCTGTAGATTTGAATAACGCCTTGGTTCGTTGCAGCTTGGGAAGCGATCGCCAACTGTTGTTGCGAGCTCACTGCATTTTCATAGAGGATGCCGGTGGAGTGGGACATGGATTGGAACAATGCGCCCATTGCCATGGCCGGAGCATCGCCCAGAACCTTAACGTTAGCCTGGGTAACTGCATCGGTGATTTGACCGTTAACCGGTGTCGGAAGTGCCATCTGAATTCTCCTTAAAAAAGACCTGATTACTTGTCTGTTTTCTCTGTATGCCGTGCACTCGTCTGTGCATCGTGCGTTCAGTTATGAGACGCCATAGGCCCGGTGTTGTGATGAAAAAACATGTGTTTTTAATTCGTTTTCCAATGGCTTGTAAAATGGCACCAAAAAACCCGCCCGCCCAAAGGGCAAGCAGGTTTCAGGTGTTCGGACGCGTTTCTGCGCTTAGCTGACGCCAGAGGTCGATGCGCGCAGAGCGCTCAACAATGCCAGCATATTGTTCGGCACGTCGGACTGGGAAATCTTGGACGTTGCGGCGGCACCAGCCATGGTGTCGACACTGTAGATTTGAATAACGCCCTGGTTCGTCGCGGCTTGCGAAGCGATAGCCAGTTGCTGCTGCGAGCTGGTGGCGTTTTCGTACAAGATACCCGTGGAATGGGACAGCGATTGGTACAGAGCACCCATCGCCATTGCGGGGGCGTCACCAAGAACCTTGACGTTGGCCTGGGTGACGGCGTCCGTGATCTGGCCGTTAACCGGAGTGGGTAGAGCCATTTTCGATCTCCTTTACATCGTTTAGGACTGCCTGGCACCGAGGCTTGTTTGTTCGGCCTTGCGGTGCACCTCTCTCATGGTAGAGACGTCGGTTGTTGGCAGTTGTGATTTATGAACTGACTTTTTCAAAATTTTTTCCGTTGCTTTGGAATTCCGACCCGTCCCCGACATCGGGCCAGAATGTTCCAAGTGCACTTAGGACGTGGTTGCGCGCAGAGCGGTCAACAAAGACAGCATATTGTCCGGAACGTCGGAATTTGCGATCTTAGACGTTGCCACAGCTGCGGACATGGGCGGTACGGAATAGATCTGAATAACGCCTTGATTGGTGGAAGCTTGGGCCGCGATACCCAGTTGCTGTTGCGAGCTCACAGCGTTCTCATACAAGATACCTGTAGAGTGCGAAAGCGACTGGAAGATTGCACCCATTGCCATAGCCGGGGCATCGCCCAGTACTTTGACGTTGGCTTGGGTAACGGCGTCCGTGATCATTCCGTTCACGGGAGTGGGCATAGCCATAGGCTGTCTCCTTTAAATTTGCCAAATGTTCCTCTCCCCTACAGCTATGAGACGACCTGCTCTTAGGATTGTGACACAACGAACGGAAATAAAACGGAGACGTGCGCTTTGGGGAGCCGGACTTGCGACAGAGATACACACCGCAAGTCTAACAAGTAATAGAATTTATTTTACTGACTCATTCTATGGTCGTATGATGGGTAGCCATTCAAAAGGAACAACCATCCCCCAAACGCACCTTTGATTTGTCGCGTGGACGCTCGGAGGAGCGGTAAGAAGAGCGTGGAATCTAGATGCCTATGTTTTATCGTGCTAACAGATCTTATTCCGGTATAGGCCTTTCATATTGCCTAGCGTTTATATTCTCGATTTTAATTTCCGGACAAGCACTTGCTGATCAAGCTGTCTATGTTGAAACTGATAAGGCGCGAGCAGCATATATAATTCTCAAAGACAAACAGGTTCTACGTGAATTTTGCGAACCATGTGGAAGTATTGCGTTTCGGGAAATCGAAATTGACTCAATTCAAATTAAGAAATCAAAGACAAGTAAAGAACATGCCATTTCAATAAATGGAGATCGTATTGATTTGGCATACACATATGTAGAAGATGGCAATGGAGGATGGAAAAACCTTGCCTCTCTTTTAAACGTCGAAATTGATTCACCTATATTTGAATATTTTACTGAAAACTTTTCTGACGAGCTTGCCGATTTTCGTTTCATCCCCATGGCAAGTTCAATTATCGAGAAATGCGATAATGTCATTCGCGCCAACAATTCAGACGTACATACACACGATGACGACAATGCAGCATACCAAGGTGTCAAATGCCTTGAAGAAAGCATTGTCGAAAACCTCAGTTTGCTTTCAAGAGCGACCAAAGAAGATATTCGCCAGACTATGGATCAATTGCGTAATGCATATCGGAAGCTTCAAGAGGACATGTTTTACAATGTTGAAAAATGTGGCATTTCGTGTGGTTCGATTTTTATTCCGATGCCCAACACTCAAACCTTCAAGCTCTATGAGTTGATTTTAACGGATATCATTGAGCAGAGAAAATATCATAACGTTTACACACCTCAGTGAGTCTCCGCCAATTGGTTTGAAAAACATGATCTACACCCCCCAGAAAATATAAACCTACGTTACTGTGACAGTTCACTTAACGTGTTTGCCCGTGAGGGGGGGGGGGGCAGCGGCCCCATGGGAGTTTTCAACACCGAGTTGGATTTCGAGTCCGGGACTTTCGGCATCAGCGATGCGTCGTTGATGGATGACGTTTGACGCGGTGTGCCGAACGTGTTGTTGGGTTGCGTACGCTTTGGCGCGCTCCGTGTAAACCCACCATCGTCTTGGCCGTTGGTCGAGCCCATCGACGTTGAAATGAAGACCTACTACGAGCCTTGCAAAACCGAAAACCGCACGGTCAAAAAACACCAAATTTTAATTTCCTGACTCGCGCGATGGTCGTATGATGTCTGCGTATTCAAAAGGAACGACCATGTCCCAAGCACACCTCATGCACGACCAACCAGACCTCACGTACATCCAAACGCGGCTTAAATTTGTTCAGTGAGCGGGAAGAGGAACGCGAAGCATGATCCAAATATGGAAAACACTGCTCACCTTGAGTGTGATGGCCATTGCTCTGACGGCCTGCACAAGTCATGCACAAAACGAGGCCAAACACTTGGCCGATGTGCCACCACCTGATGAACTCCGTTTTATCAGTTCTGATAGTTCCTCATCCACATGCATCGGCGATCCCAAAACGCCTTTATGTGCTGTGGAAACGATTATGGCTTGCTTTGCCCGTATGGATAAAGCTTTGTGCGGTAAAGTAGGGGTAAAAGGTAAGGTGTATCTTGGTAAATATGTGGAGACTGTA
>NZ_JBAHUR010000023.1 GCF_036689815.1 Magnetovibrio sp. PR-2
CTTTAGCCATTTTACTTCACTCCATTCGAACCGGGGATCAACCGGCAAGCTTGGTTTGGATTTCTTCAGCAACTTGCGACGGAACTTCCGCATAATTTGCAAACTGCATGCTGTACTGTGCGCGACCTTGGGACATGGAACGCAAGGTGTTGATGTAGCCAAACATATTGGCCAGCGGCACCTTAGCGCTAATGACACGTGCGTTTGCACGCTGTTCCATTTCGCCGACTTGACCACGGCGAGAGTTCAGATCGCCAATGATGTCACCCATGTATTCTTCCGGGGTCACGATTTCGACGTCCATAATCGGCTCGAGCAATTTCGGGCTGGCATCTTTACAGCCTTCGCGGAACGCTGCACGCGCAGCGATTTCGAAAGCCAAGACGGAGGAGTCAACGTCGTGGTAAGCACCGTCAAACAAGGTTGCTTTGAAGTCGATTACGGGGAAGCCAGCCAAAACACCGGTATCAACGGCGCTTTTGAGACCTTTTTCAACACCGGGGATGTATTCCTTGGGAACGTTACCACCGACGATTTTGCTTTCGAAGACAAAGCCTTCACCCGGCTCGGACGGCTCAAAGATCATCTTCACACGTGCATACTGACCGGAACCACCAGATTGTTTCTTGTGGGTGTAGTCGATTTCGTGACGTTTGGAGATGCTTTCGCGGTAGGCCACCTGCGGTGCACCAACGTTGGCTTCAACTTTGAATTCGCGCTTCATGCGATCGACGATAATGTCGAGGTGCAATTCACCCATACCTTTGATGACCGTTTGGCCACTTTCGTGGTCGGAGGTGACGCGGAAGGACGGATCTTCAGCAGCCAAGCGAGACAGAGCAATGCCCATTTTCTCTTGGTCGGCTTTGGATTTCGGTTCCACAGCAACCTCGATCACCGGATCGGGGAATTCCATGCGTTCCAAGATCACCGGATCGGATTTGACGCAAAGCGTGTCACCCGTGGTGGTGTCTTTCAGGCCTGCGATCGCGACGATGTCACCGGCGCGGCATTCTTTGATGTCTTCACGCGAGTTGGAGTGCATTTCCAGCATACGGCCAACACGTTCGTTCTTGTCTTTAACAGAGTTCAGAACGCCCGTGCCCGTTTCCAACACACCGGAGTAGACGCGGCAGAAGGTCAAGGAACCGACAAACGGGTCGTTCATGATCTTAAAGGCCAGAGCAGCGAACGGCTCGTCATCGGAGGACTTGCGTTCGATTTCGTCTTCGGTGCCCATTTTGACGCCCTTAATGGCGGGAACGTCGAGGGGGCTCGGCAGGAAGTCGACAACCGCGTCGAGCAGCGGCTGAACACCTTTGTTCTTAAATGCGGTACCACACAGAACCGGAACCAGTTTGCCGGCAATGGTGCCGGTGCGGATGCATTTTTTCAGGGTGTCGAGATCCGGCTCGTTGCCTTCCAAGTAAGCTTCCATCGCGTCGTCGTCCATTTCGACAGCAGCTTCGATGAGCTTTTCACGGTAATCGGCAACTTTGTCGGCGTAGTCGTCCCAGATGTCTTCTTCGTGGTACGCAGCGCCGAGGCTTTCTTCGTCCCAGATGATCATCTTGTTGTTCAAGAGATCGACGACACCTTTGAACTGGTCTTCGGCACCGATGGGCAATTGGCAAACCAACGGGTTGGCACCCAAACGATCCACCATCATGTCGACACAGCGATAGAAGTCGGCACCGGTACGGTCCATTTTGTTGACAAAACACATACGCGGAACGCTGTATTTGTCAGCTTGGCGCCAAACGGTTTCGGACTGCGGCTCAACACCGGCAACGGAGTCAAACACCGTCACAGCACCGTCGAGCACACGCAAGGAACGTTCAACTTCAATGGTGAAGTCAACGTGGCCCGGGGTATCGATGATGTTGATGCGGTGGTCTTTCCATGCGCAGGTCGTTGCTGCGGAGGTAATCGTGATACCGCGTTCTTGTTCCTGTTCCATCCAGTCCATGGTGGCTGCGCCATCGTGGACTTCACCGATTTTGTAAGATTTACCGGTGTAGTACAGGATACGTTCGGTGGTGGTCGTCTTACCAGCATCAATGTGAGCCATGATGCCGATGTTACGATACATATTGAGGGGATCTTTGCGTGCCATCTTGGACTGCCCTTACCAGCGGTAGTGGGAGAAAGCTTTGTTAGCTTCTGCCATCTTGTGGGTGTCTTCGCGCTTCTTCACAGATGCACCGCGGTTTTGAGCGGCGTCCATCAGCTCACCGGACAAGCGGTCAACCATGGTGTTTTCAGAGCGCTTACGAGCCATTTCCACCAACCAGCGGATCGCCAGAGCCTGACGGCGGCTGGCGCGGACTTCGACCGGAACCTGGTAAGTTGCACCACCAACACGGCGGGAGCGAACCTCAACGGACGGCTTCACGTTATCGATGGCTTCGTGGAACAGGGCCAGCGGATCGGCTTTCATCTTGCTTTCAACGCGATCGAACGCACCGTAAACGATATGCTCCGCAGCAGACTTTTTACCGTCCAGCATCAGGCTGTTCATGAATTTGGTTACGACCTGATCGCCATATTTGGCGTCGGGCAGAATTTCGCGTTTTTCAGCGGCGTGACGACGAGACATATCTCAGCTACCTCTACCTTACTTCGGACGCTTAGCGCCGTATTTGGAACGACGCTGGCGACGATCGGAAACGCCTTGCGTATCCAACGTGCCGCGGATGATGTGATAGCGAACACCCGGCAAATCTTTCACACGGCCGCCGCGGATCATCACGACAGAGTGTTCTTGCAGGTTGTGACCTTCGCCTGGGATGTAGCTTGTAACTTCGAAGCCATTCGTCAGGCGGACACGAGCAACTTTACGAAGCGCCGAGTTCGGCTTCTTCGGGGTCGTCGTATAAACGCGCGTGCAAACACCGCGTTTTTGCGGGCAAGCTTTCAACGCCGGAACGTTGGACGACACGCGGGGTGCCTGACGGGGCTTGCGGATCAACTGGTTAATAGTCGGCATACCGTTCTTTCCATTACATATGCACCGAAAAACCCGGCCTTCCTTGGCGGCTTTTCAGTGCAACAAAAGACCGTAGAGGCAAGCGCTGGTGGCTCTTCCTACCTCTCGTCGGTCAACTCTGTGCCCAAAAGGGCTCTATTTTGCAACGCGCTAACTTCTGAGAGTCTGCGTCTGCACCGCCCAGTCTGCCTCAAAAAAGCGACTATCGGGTGCACCACCAGACCCCTGAAGAGTGGCGCATACTATGCATACGCCCTGTCCCCGTCAAGCCCCGATTTTGAGACGCTTCCGAAGGGTCGTTTTGTGCCTAAATCTTGTTTCCGGCGAGTGATAAGCCCCTATTCCCCCTTATTTTTTGAAATAATATTACTTTGACCGTTCGTCCCAACCCCAAAAGGCCGTCCGAATCCGGTAAAAGGGCGGAAAATGTGGGGTTAATCGCCGCAAATCGGCTCGGCGAAGTGATGCGTGCCCTTCCCGGCCTTTTTGGCGTGGTACATGGCTTGGTCTGCCGCCTTCAGCAAAGCCTCCATATCCTGTCCATGGTCGGGGAAGAACGCGATGCCGATGCTCGCACCGATGTGACCGGTTTTGCCGTCGCTGAGCGCAAAGGGCTGGCTCAAGGTCTCGATGAGTTTTGACGCGACTTCGCCTGCTGAGTTCCGACAATCCATGCCCGTCGCCAAAACCGCGAACTCATCTCCACCAATCCGCACAACTTGGTCGGATTCGCGCAATGCCGCTTCGATACGCTCAGCCACCTCTTTGAGAACCTCGTCCCCTGCGTCATGCCCCCAGGTGTCGTTGATGGACTTAAACCCGTCCAAGTCGACGAACATCACGGCGACATTTTGTTTGTTGCGCTGGGCTTGGCTCAAAATGGCCTGTGAACTGTCTTGCAACAAGCGCAGGCTGGGCAGCCCGGTCAAGGCGTCATAGTGGGCCAAGTGGCGCAGCTCTTCTTGGGCTTCGTGCAGTTCGGTGACATCGTATTCGGCGCTCATGAACAAATAATCGCCGTTCAAGGGATGGCGCGTCATGCGGATGTCGAGGGTGTGCATGCGCTCACCCGCATCCGTGTTCATAACATATGTCCATTGCCCGCCCTTTTGTGCCAACGCGCGTTCCAGGCAATGCTTGCCTTCTTCTGGATTGGCGAAGCGAGCCGTAAAGGCGTTGAGACCTTCGGGCAATTGTTCTACATCGATTGAGCCATAGGCTTCGGTCGCCGCCGGGTTTTCCACCACCGGCTCACCGTCCAACGTGAACGTGGTGACGATGACCGAGGTGTAGCGCATGGCTTCCACCAGCAAAAGGTTCTCCGGCGCTTCGCCCAGGTTCACGTCTTCATTGATGTAAGCAATGATGGCGCGGTGACGGTCCGGGCCAACAGTGACAGCACGGTGCATCATATGGAGTGTTTTCGGCTTGCCACCCGGGTACGTCGTCCACGGATCAATGGTCAGCCCATTTTTTGCCGCCAAGTCGAAGGTCTGCTTGGTCCGGTCCCGCGCCCCTTGGGTATCGTCGGACAGATCCTTGTTGATCAAATCGTCCACACACGCGAGCCCCCAAAACTCAATCGCGGCCGCGTTCCCCCACCACCAACCGTGGCGATCCAGATCGAAAATCCAGACCACATTGGGGATCAGCTCATAAAGGCGCAGCTCATCGCGCGACGCGATGTGCGTTAAATGGGAATAATCTTCTGTCGGCACTGTTTTGCCCATGCCCTGTGGTCAAAAGAAAAGGAAGTCTGCTCTGGCTAGCTCTCCCTATTTAGGCAGACTTGGCTGGGATTGCAAGACGTCTCCCAGCCGAAGCCACCAAACAAAAACCCCGGCCGAACTGGCCGGGGTTGATGCGGATTAGACCCAATCTGCTTTAGTCAGCGTCGGGTGCGTCTTCAAACTTCGGCTGCTCAGGCGTAACCGGAGCGGGCATGGTGTCCACAGCGGGGATGCCTTGCTCTTCCAGTTCGTCCGGACCAGCTTTTTCCATCAGCTCTTCGTCGCGCTCGGCGGCGATGGTGCGGAAGTTGTTCATCACGGAACCCGTACCTGCCGGGATCAAGCGACCCACGATGACGTTTTCTTTGAGACCGATGAGCGTGTCGGTTTTGCCCGATACGGAAGCCTCGGTAAGAACGCGCGTGGTTTCTTGGAACGACGCGGCAGAGATGAACGACTGGGTTTGCAAGGAAGCTTTGGTGATACCTTGCAAGACCGGTGCACTTTCCGCCGGTTTTTCGCCCGCATCGATGGTCTTCTTGTTGACCTGTTCGTATTCGGACTTGTCGATCAATTCACCAACCAAGTACGTGGTGTCACCCGGCGCGGTGATTTCGACTTTTTGCAGCATCTGGCGAGAGATCACCTCGATGTGCTTGTCGTTAATCTTCACACCTTGCAGACGGTAGACTTCTTGGATTTCGTTGACCAAGTATTCGGCCAGCGCTTCCACGCCCATAACCGCCAAGATATCGTGCGGCACGGGGTTACCGTCCATCAGCGGATCACCTTTTTGCACATAGTCGCCTTCTTGGACGGCCAAGTGCTTGCCTTTCGGGATCAGGTATTCGCTGGGCTCCAACTCGGCGTCGGTCGGCACCACGATGATGCGGCGTTTGTTCTTGTAGTCCTTACCGAACTCAACACGACCATCGATCTCAGAGATAATGGCGTAATCTTTCGGTTTGCGGGCTTCGAACAATTCCGCAACGCGCGGCAGACCACCCGTAATGTCACGGGTCTTAGCGGATTCACGCGGGATACGCGCCAAGGTGTCACCAGCGTGAACCTCTTGACCGTTTTCGACGGACAGAACCGCGTCCACGGGCAGGAAGTAGCGGGCTTCCATGTCGTCTTCCAATGTGACGACTTCACCTTTTTTGTCACGCAACGTGATGCGCGGTTTGAGATCGGAACCTTTCGGTTGCGACTTCCAATCCACGACCACTTTGGACGAGATGCCGGTGGCTTCGTCCATTTGCTCCATCAAGGACACACCTTCGACCAAGTCCATGTAGTTAATGGAACCGTCTTTTTCGGTGATGATGGGCAGCGTGTGCGGATCCCATTCGCAAAGCTTATCGGCACGTTTGACCTTGGCTTTGTCCTTGGTCAACAGTTTTGCACCGTACGGGATACGCTGGCGTGCACGTTCGCGGTCTTGATCGTCAATCATGATCAATTCAGCGTTACGGCTCATGACCACCAACACACCTTCGGAGTTTTTCACCGTCGATGTGTTGACCAGTTTGACCTTGCCGTCAAAGCCGGCTTCGATGAAGGACTGTTCAGAACCTTTCTGTGCAGCACCACCGATGTGGAACGTACGCATGGTCAGCTGGGTGCCCGGTTCACCGATGGACTGTGCAGCCATAACGCCGACAGCCTCACCCATGTTCACGCGGGTACCACGGGCCAGATCGCGACCGTAACAGGTTGCACAGATACCGACTTTGCTTTCGCACGTCAGCGGGCTGCGGACCTTCAGGCTTTCGATCTCAGCTTCGGTCAAGATGGCAGCGTCGGCTTCGTCAACCAGCGTGCCTTTCTTCAGCAACAGGTCGCCGGTAATCGGATGCAGGGCATCTTCGCCCAGTGTGCGACCCAGAACCTGTTCGCCAATGTCGACAACGGTTTCGCCGCCTTGAACCACAGCCGAAACCGTGATCACGACGTCCGTGCCGCAATCGTCTTCGTAGACGATGCAATCTTGCGCTACGTCAACCAAGCGACGGGTCAAGTAACCGGAGTTCGCCGTTTTCAGAGCCGTATCCGCCAGACCTTTACGAGCACCGTGGGTGGAGTTGAAGTATTCCAACACACTCAGGCCCTCTTTAAAGTTGGAGATAATCGGCGTTTCAATGATCTCACCGGACGGCTTGGCCATCAGACCGCGCATACCGGCAAGCTGACGCATCTGTGCGACAGAACCACGCGCACCGGAGTGCGCCATCATGTAGACCGAGTTCACCGGAACGCCAGGCTCGTCCTTAGAAATGACAGCCATCATTTCTTCGGTCACTTGGTCGTTACAATGTGCCCAGGCGTCAATCACTTTGTTGTATTTTTCACCTTGGGTGATCAGACCGTCTTGGTACTGCTGTTCGAACTCCTTGGCTTTCGCTTCGGTTTCGTTGACCAGCGGTTCTTTGGCATCCGGAATAATCAGATCGTCTTTACCGAACGAAATACCGGCCCGGCAAGCGTTGGCAAAACCAAGACCCATAATACGGTCAGCAAAGATAACAGTCTCTTTCTGGCCGCCGTGGCGGTAGACCAAATCGATAACGTTGGTGATTTCCTTCTTGGTCATCAGCTTGTTGATGATTTCGAAGGGCAGCTTCGGATGACGCGGCAAGAATTCAGACAGCATCAAGCGGCCCGGCGTCGTTTCGACGCGGGTAACACTCGGCTCTCCGTTTTCATCGACACCGTGGAAACGAGCGATGATCTTGGCGTGCATGGACAAGACTTTTTCGTCCAGAGCATGTTGCAGCTCGCCCATGTTGGCGATCATCATGCCTTCGCCCTTCTCGCCTTCGCGGCGCATGGTCATGTAGTACAGACCCAAGATGATATCCTGAGACGGAACGATGATCGGTTTGCCGTTGGCCGGCGACAAGATGTTGTTGGTGGACATCATCAAGACACGTGCTTCCAACTGCGCTTCGAGCGACAGCGGAACGTGAACAGCCATTTGATCACCGTCGAAGTCAGCGTTGAACGCGGCACAGACCAGCGGGTGCAGCTGGATGGCTTTACCCTCGATCAGTTTCGGTTCGAACGCTTGGATGCCCAAACGGTGCAACGTCGGCGCGCGGTTCAACATCACCGGGTGTTCGCGAATAACTTCTTCCAAGATATCCCAAACTTCGGGACGCTCTTTTTCAAGCATTCGCTTCGCGGCCTTGATGGTGGTCGCATAACCGTAGAGTTCCAGTTTGGAATAGATGAACGGCTTGAACAGCTCCAACGCCATTTTCTTCGGCAGACCACATTGGTGCAGCATCAGTTCCGGACCCACCACAATGACGGAGCGGCCGGAGTAATCGACGCGTTTACCCAACAAGTTCTGACGGAAGCGACCTTGTTTGCCTTTCAGCATGTCGGACAGAGACTTCAGCGGGCGTTTGTTCGCACCCGTGATGGCCCGGCCACGACGGCCATTGTCGAACAGTGCGTCTACGGATTCTTGCAACATGCGTTTTTCGTTGCGAACGATGATTTCCGGAGCCCGCAGTTCGATCAAGCGTTTCAGACGGTTGTTGCGGTTGATCACGCGACGGTACAGATCGTTCAAATCCGACGTTGCGAAACGGCCGCCGTCCAGCGGAACCAGCGGACGCAATTCAGGCGGAATGACCGGAATGACTTCCAAGATCATCCACTCGGGACGCGCGCCGGATGCCAAGAACGCTTCCACCAGTTTCAAGCGCTTGACCAGTTTTTTGCGCTTGGCTTCGGAGGTCGTTTCCTTGAGGTCGTCTTTCAAGACTTCCAGTTCGTCTTCGAGATCGATTTCGGACAACATGTCGCGCAGAGCTTCCGCACCGATGCCGACGGTGAAGGCGTCTACGCCATACTCGTCCACAGCCGTTTGGTATTGCTCTTCACCCAAAAGCTCATTTTGTTTGAGCGGTGTCAGGCCCGGTTCCACAACAACATAGTTTTCGAAGTAGAGAACACGTTCCAGATCTTTGAGCGTCATATCCAGCAATAAGCCGATGCGCGATGGCAAGGACTTCATGAACCAGATGTGTGCCACCGGGCTAGCCAGTTCGATGTGGCCCATGCGTTCGCGACGGACCTTTTGAAGCGTGACTTCAACGCCGCACTTTTCACAGGTGATACCCTTGTACTTCATGCGTTTGTATTTGCCGCACAAGCATTCGTAGTCTTTCACCGGGCCGAAGATACGCGCGCAGAACAAGCCGTCGCGTTCGGGTTTAAAGGTCCGGTAGTTAATGGTTTCCGGCTTTTTGATTTCGCCGTAAGACCATGCACGAATTTGTTCCGGGGACGCGATCTTGATTTGGATCGTGTCGAAACGTTGGGTTGCACCAACCTGCCCGAAAAATTTAGTGAGTTCGTTCATTTCAAATACTCCTCAATATCCGGGTCAGATCAGGTCAAGTCAACGTTCAGGCCGAGCGCCTGAAGTTCTTTGACCAACACGTTAAAGGATTCCGGCACACCGGCTTCGAAGTTGTCGTCACCGCGGACGATGGCCTCGTAAACCTTGGTACGACCGGACACGTCATCCGACTTAACCGTGAGCATTTCTTGCAGCGTGTAAGCTGCACCGTAAGCTTCCAGGGCCCACACTTCCATTTCACCGAAGCGCTGACCACCGAACTGTGCTTTACCGCCCAGAGGCTGCTGGGTAACCAGCGAGTACGGGCCGATGGAGCGTGCGTGGATTTTGTCATCCACCAAGTGGTGCAGTTTCAGCATGTAGATGTAGCCAACCGTCACAGGACGGTCGAAGACCTCACCGGTACGACCGTCGATCAATGTCATTTGACCCGACGTCGGCAGGCCTGCTTCGGACAGCATGTCGGCAACGTCGCCTTCATGTGCACCGTCGAAGACCGGCGTGCCGATGGGGATACCTTTGCGCAGATTGTCCGACATCTCCATGAGTTGGGGATCGTCGAGAGGTTCGATCTTCTCTTTGAACTCATCGGGCGTGTAGACCGTTTTGAGCTTGTCGCGGATTTGCTTGGTGTCGTCACCTTTTTGGCGAACGGCGTCAGCCATTTCCCCGATTTGGATACCAAGACCGGCACAAGCCCAACCCATGTGGGTTTCCAGAATCTGACCGACGTTCATACGCGACGGCACACCCAGCGGGTTCAGCACGATGTCAACCGGACGACCGTCTTCCAGGTACGGCATGTCTTCCGCCGGCATGATGCGAGAGATCACACCTTTGTTACCGTGACGGCCAGCCATTTTATCACCCGGCTGCAGTTTGCGTTTCACGGCGACGAAGACTTTGACCATCTTCATCACGCCCGGCGCCAAGTCGTCACCGCGTTGCAGTTTGTCGACTTTATCTTCAAAGCGCGCTTGAAGGGCAGCAATGGACTCTTCGAATTGGCCTTTCAGCGCTTCGACGTCCGTCATCACCTTATCGTTGGCAACAACGATCTGAGACTGTTGACCCGGCGTGTATTCCGCCAGCAGTTCTTCGGTGATGGTCGTGCCTTCTTTGAGACCTTTCGGACCGGAGACCAATTTCTTGCGCAACAACAAGTCTTGCAGACGCGCAGAGAAACTTTTTTCCAAGATCGCGCGTTCGTCATCGCGATCTTTTGCCAGACGTTCGATCTCGTCACGTTCAATCGCCAACGCACGTTCGTCTTTGTCGACGCCGCGACGGTTGAAGACGCGGACTTCGACGACGGTACCGGCAACACCCGGCGGCAAGCGCAAGGACGTGTCGCGCACGTCGGTGGCTTTTTCACCAAAGATGGCGCGCAGCAGTTTTTCTTCCGGCGTCATCGGGCTTTCGCCTTTCGGCGTCACTTTACCGACCAAGATGTCACCTGGTTTGATTTCAGCACCGATGTAAACGATACCGGCTTCGTCCAGGTTCTTGAGCGCTTCTTCACCGACGTTGGGAATATCACGGGTGATTTCTTCCTGACCCAACTTGGTGTCGCGGGCCATGACTTCGAACTCTTCGATGTGAACCGACGTAAACACGTCGTCACGCACGATGCGTTCCGAAATCAAGATGGAATCTTCGAAGTTGTAACCGTTCCACGGCATAAACGCGACCAACACGTTTTTACCCAACGCCAGTTCACCCAACTGGGTAGACGGACCGTCGGCAATGATGTCGCCTTCGTAGACGTTGTCGCCAACTTTCACCAAAGGCTTTTGGTGCAAGCAGGTGTTTTGGTTGGACCGTTGGAACTTCAACAGATTGTAGATGTCGACACCAGACGCAGCGGTCGAGGTTTCCTCAGTCGCGCGCACAACAATGCGGGTGGCGTCGATTTGATCAACCACACCCGTACGCTTGGCGATGATGACAGCACCGGAATCGCGCGCCACGGTTTCTTCCATACCGGTACCCACCAACGGGGCTTCGGCTTGGAGAAGCGGCACGGCTTGGCGCATCATGTTCGAACCCATCAATGCACGGTTCGCGTCATCGTTTTCCAAGAACGGGATCAAGGCCGTTGCGACGGACACAAGCTGTTTCGGCGAAACGTCGATGTATTCGATGTTTTCCGGGTTGACCATGACGAAGTCGCCGGCTTTGCGGCAGCTGACCATGTCGTCGGTAAATTTACCGTCTTTGTCCAGCTTAGCGTTTGCCTGGGCAATGACGTAGCGGCCCTCTTCCATGGCGGACATGTAGACCGTTTCAGAAGAAACCTTACCGCCTTCAACTTTGCGGTACGGGCTTTCGATAAAGCCGTACTTGTTCACAACAGCGAAAGTAGCCAAGGAGTTGATCAGACCGATGTTCGGACCCTCAGGCGTTTCAATCGGGCAGATGCGGCCATAGTGGGTCGGGTGAACGTCGCGGACTTCAAAGCCTGCGCGTTCGCGGGTCAGACCGCCCGGGCCCAACGCAGACAAACGACGTTTGTGCGTCACTTCGGACAGCGGGTTGGTTTGATCCATGAACTGCGACAGCTGCGAAGAGCCGAAGAATTCACGTACAGCCGCCGAAGCAGGCTTGGCGTTGATCAAATCGTGCGGCATGACCGTGTCGATTTCGACCGAGCTCATCCGTTCGCGAATGGCGCGTTCCATACGCAGCAAGCCGACACGGTATTGGTTTTCCATCAACTCACCGACAGAGCGCACACGGCGGTTGCCCAAGTGGTCAATGTCGTCGATGTCGCCGCGGCCGTCTTTCAATTCGACCAAGACTTTGACGATTTCCAAGATATCTTCGCGACGCAGAACACGCAGGGTGTCTTCGGTTTCAAAACCCAGACGCGCGTTCATCTTCACGCGACCGACGCTGGACAGATCGTAGCGTTCGGAATCGAAGAACAACGAGTTGAACAGAGCTTCCGCCGTTTCCAAGGTTGGCGGCTCACCCGGGCGCATGACACGGTAGATGTCGATCAAGGCTTCTTCGCGCGACGTGTTTTTGTCGATCGCCAAGGTGTTGCGCATGTACGGGCCAACGTTGACGTGGTCAATGGCCAGGGCTTTGATTTCGGTGACGCCAGCTTCTTCCAAAGCTTCGATGGCGGCTTCGGTGATTTCGTCACCCGGTTCGGCGTAAATTTCGCCGGACTTTTCGGAGAAGATATCTTCCGCGGCATAAGAACCGATCAGTTCTTCGCTCGACACCAAGATTTCAGAGAGCGAACCCTCTTCCATTTTCTTGAGCTTGCGCGGCGTGATCTTTTCACCGGCTTCGGCAACAACTTTGCCGGTTTTGGCGTTGATCAGGTCTTTGGTGAGCTTCACACCTTTGTAGCGCGCAGAGATAAAGTCGGTTTTCCAACCTTTCTTGGTGCGCGTATAGGTGACTTGATCGTAGAAGTACTGAAGGATGTCTTCTTTGGACATGCCTTGAGCTTCCAACGGATCGACGTTTTCGCCTTTGGCTTTCGCCTGTTCGCGTTTGCCAGCCGTTTCTTCGTTATCCAGAGCCATCAACAAAGTGGTGACAGGCAGTTTACGACGGCGATCGATACGGACGTATGCCAGATCTTTAGCATCGAACTCAAAGTCCAGCCAAGAACCGCGGTACGGGATCACGCGTGCGGCAAACAGGAATTTGCCGGAACTGTGGGTTTTGCCTTTGTCGTGATCAAAGAACACGCCAGGCGAACGGTGCATTTGCGACACGATCACACGCTCGGTACCGTTGACGACGAAGGTGCCGTTGGCGGTCATGAACGGCATGTCGCCCATGTAAACGTCTTGTTCTTTGATATCGCGAACGGACTTGGCACCGGTTTCTTCGTCGATGTCCCAAACCACCAAACGCAAGGTGACTTTCAAGGGAGCGGCGAAGGTGATGCCACGTTGCTGACATTCTTCAACGTCGTATTTCGGCGTCTCAAATTCGTACGACACATATTCCAACGTGCCGCGACCGGAAAAGTCTTCGATGGGGAAGACGGATTTGAAGACTTCTTGCAAGCCAGTGTCGGGGCGTTCGTTCGCCGCGACGTCTTTTTGCAGGAAGTGATCGTAAGAAGCCTTTTGAACCTCGATCAGGTTCGGCATCTCTACAGCGGCGGGGATTTTCCCGTAATCCTTACGGACACGCTTGCGATGCGTAAACGACGTTGCCATGAATTACCTCGTTCTTTAAGTACGGCCCCAAATTGGGCCAGATGAAACAGTTAAAGTCTTTAATCACCCAACTTCGCGAAAAGTCAGGCTTAAAATACAAAAACGCCCCCGGCGGACTGCTTGGGATGCCGATCCCAAATCATCACGCTGAGAGGCGTTTTAAGAACACGCGCTGTACCGGCTTCGGCAAGCCCATTCGGGCGCGGTCTCAAACAGTGGAATGGGACAGAGCTCGAAAGCTCCGCCCCGTCCCGATTTTGTAATCCGAAGAAGATTACTTGAGTTCGACAGAAGCGCCTGCTTCTTCCAACTTTTTCTTGATTTCTTCGGCTTCGTCTTTCGGTGCAGCTTCTTTGACAGCTTTCGGTGCGCCTTCGACGAGTTCTTTCGCTTCTTTGAGGCCCAGGCCGGTGATGGCGCGGACTTCTTTGATGACGTTGATTTTCTTGTCGCCAGCAGCGGTCAAGATAACGTCGAAGTCGGTTTTTTCTTCAGCGGCTTCGCCACCAGCAGCACCCGGAGCAGCAGCAACTGCAACCGGAGCAGCAGCGGAAACGCCCCATTTGTCTTCCAGAAGCGTTGCCAATTCAGCTGCTTCCATTACGGTCAGTGCAGAAAGGTCTTCTGCGAGTTGTTCGATGTTAGCCATCTTCATATTCTCCTAAGGCTTGAACTGCCTGTGTAAAATTGTAACCAGATACGCGACTTAACCCTCAGAGGCGCCATAAGCACCGCATACGCGGGCCAACTGACCAGCCGGAGCCTGCAGAACGCCGGCAACTTTCGTTGCGGGAGCGTTGAGCAAGCCAACAAGCTTGCCACGGAGTTCGTCGAGCGAAGGCATGGAAGCAAGCGTTTGAACGCCTGCGATATCCAAAACTTCTTCACCCATTGCGCCGCCGACAATTTCAAAGTTGTCATTGCCTTTGGCGAATTTGGCCGCAACCTTTGCAGCAGCAACGACGTCTTCGCTATAAGCGATACCCGTCGGGCCTTTGAAAAGGTCTGCGATCCCTTCGAACTGCGTGTCCTTAAGGGCGAGACGCGTGAGCCGGTTTTGCGTCACTTTGAAGCTAGCTCCCGCTTCACGAAGCTTCACGCGCAGGTCTTCCATCTCATTGACAGTCAGGCCCAAGTTATGCGTGACAACGACGGTTTGAGCGCCGTTGAACGTTTCGTTCAGCTGAGAAACCAGTTCTTCTTTCTGTGTACGGTCCACAGTCGTCTCCAGTTTCATTGGCTTATCTCAAATGAAATAAGCCGTTGCACGATGGTCCTTAAACCCAAAAGCGGATTTTAAGAACCCGACAACCTGCCAAGTGCAACAGTTCAAGCCGTACTTCACTAAAAAGCTCAATACGGGTACTGCACCGTCTGTGCTGGCGGGATGCTTCCCTTTAAACACCACCCAATTGTGATGCACCAACGGTCTTGGACAGGCTTGAAGAGTTGAGTTTCACCCCTACTCTTCGTTACCCGCCCACCCCGTTACCAGGGTGGGCCAGTAAACTCTTGTTTAGAGGACGATTCACGTCAAAGCCTCCCGGCTTTAACGATCGTGCTCTATGCTAAGCGCTTAAGACGCCACCAAGTCGGCGATGTCCAACTTAACGCCCGGGCCCATGGTCGAGCTGATCGTAGCCCGTTTCATGTAGGTGCCCTTCGCGCCGGACGGCTTAGCTTTGTTCAATGCGTTGATGAACGTTTGCACGTTCTCAGCAATTTCTTTCTCACCGAAGCTGGCTTTGCCAACACCGACATGAATGATGCCCAATTTTTCAACCCGGAATTCGATTTGACCACCTTTGGCGTCTTTCACGGCTTGCGTGACGTCTGCGGTGACGGTGCCCAGTTTCGGGTTCGGCATCAGGCCGCGCGGACCCAAAACTTTACCCAATTTACCGACGACCATCATCATGTCCGGGGTCGCGATGCAGCGATCGAAGTCCATTTCGCCTTTTTGGATCTTTTCTGCAAGATCTTCAGCACCAACAAGTTCAGCACCTGCGGCTTTGGCTTCTTCTGCTTTGTCGCCTTTGGCGAACACGGCAACTTTAACGGTTTTACCCGTGCCGTTCGGCAGTGCGACAACACCACGGACCATTTGGTCGGCGTGTTTCGGATCAACGCCCAAGTTGACGGCCATCTCGATGGTTTCGTCGAACTTAGCGTTGGCGTTTTCTTTGACCATCTTCACAGCGGAAGCGAGATCATAGAGCTTGTTGCGGTCCATTTTTTCGACCACGTCGCTCAGGCGTTTGCCAAATTTCTGCGCCATGACTTACCCCTTCACCTCAAGACCCATAGAACGTGCGGTGCCTGCGATTTGCAGCGCGCCGTTGTCCAGGTCGTTTGCGTTCAGATCTTCCATTTTCAGTTCTGCAATTTCGCGGCACTGATCCATGGTGACGGAACCCACAACTTGAGTACCGGTGGTACCCGCGCCTGATTTGATTTTGGCCGCTTTTTTCAGCAAGAAGCTGGCCGGAGGCGTTTTGGTGATGAAGTCGAACGAGGCGTCTTGATAAGCGGTGATAACCACCGGAATCGGCATGCCTTGTTCCATCTGTTGGGTCTTCGCGTTGAAGGCCTTACAGAATTCCATGATGTTCAGTCCTGCCTGACCCAAGGCCGGGCCGATGGGCGGGGATGGATTTGCCTGACCAGCCGGCACTTGCAGCTTAACCAGGGCTTTGACTTTCTTAGCCATTTTATACCTCAGTATCCAATGTGTTGGCCTGCACCGTCATTGCTAACGCACGCGGGCCGTTTCTGAGTGCGTGGTCCGACCATGGCTGGCCTCCCACACGGTTTATTCCCCGGCCGCTCATCCCATATGGGAGATCGGCCAGAAAATTCGAATTAAACTTTTTCGACCTGGGAGTATTCCAACTCCACCGGGGTCGAACGGCCAAAGATGGACACTGCCACTTTGACACGCGAACGTTCTTCGTCGACGTCTTCCACCAAACCGTTGAACGAAGCGAACGGGCCGTCGATGACGCGGACGTTTTCGCCGATTTCGAAGATGACAGCCATTTTCGGGCGATCCACACCTTCTTCGACTTGGTTGAGGATGCGCTTGGCTTCCGCTTCCGAAATCGGTGTCGGGCGATCTTTCGAACCCAAGAACCCGGAAACCTTCGGCGTGTTTTGCACCAAGTGCCAAGCTTCGTCCGTCAACTCCATCTCAATCAGGATGTAGCCCGGGAAGAATTTGCGCTCCGAAGACACCTTGGTGCCGCGGCGCACTTCAACCACTTCCTCACTGGGGACCAAGACCTGCAAGATCTTGTCATCCATGCCAGCTTGTTTGGCTTGCTCCATGATCGAAGCCGAGACTTTCTTCTCAAACCCCGAATAGACGTGCAGGACGTACCAACGCGCAGCCATTTCTTAGGCTCCCAATCCAAGGACAAAACGCACGCCCCACGACAAGACTTGATCAACCAGGAAGAAGAACAACGCCGCCAAGATCGCCATCACAAACACAGTTGCGGTGGAAATCGTGGTTTCTTTACGGGTTGGCCAGGTCACCTTCGAGGTTTCCGAGCGCACTTCCTGTACAAATTTTGCCGGCGTGGTTTTCGCCATAATTCCGTTCTTTCTTTATCTCATTGCCACCTTTTTAAGGATGGCAGGGGCACCAGGATTCGAACCCGGGACCTACGGTTTTGGAGACCGTCGCTCTACCAGCTGAGCTATACCCCTATAAATCCGTGCCTTTTCAAGGCTTTACCCGAAACGTAAAGGACAGGACGAACGAAGCCGTCCTGCCACAATCCGTGTGGCGGGAAGTGGGGGTTTACCCTCTTCCCGCCCGGATGTCCAGTGGATTTAGTCCGTAACCTTAGAGACAACACCGGCGCCGACGGTACGGCCGCCTTCGCGGATTGCGAAG
>NZ_JBAHUR010000024.1 GCF_036689815.1 Magnetovibrio sp. PR-2
TGATCAGCTGATCCAAACGTGCCCGCCCGAAGACCAGGCCGAAATGTTGATGAATATTTTGGTTGCCGGTGGCGGTTCACGCATCACCGGGATCGAAAAATATATCCAGGCTGCTTTGGTCGACTACTATGGCGAAGTCAACGTTGAATGCGTTGATGACCCTGTTTACGCGGTCGCCCGTGGCGGGTTGAAGTTGGCGAAAGAATTGCCGCCGCGCTATTGGGAAAAACTGGGCAACGTGACGGACTACTAAACTTCACGTAAAGAGCTGGAAACGGTGTTGTGGTCAAATATTTTACTATTTTTGTTACAGCCCTGATTGTTGCACTGTTTGTATTGCAGCTTGTGAACATTGTTCCTGTTTTTGCCACCCATGAAATAGTTCTGTCCCTGCCCCCCTGGGCCTTGGCCTTGCTCAGTTTTAGTGCTGGGTTAATTGTGGCGACCATCCCCCCCGTCCAAGACCTTTTGGTGAGATTATTTTCAAACGTCTTCGAAACCAAACCAAACGACAAAACCGATATCCCTGACAGCGCTGTGGGAGATGGCAGCCCTTCTTCATCTGCACAAAACACATCACCTGCCAGCCCTGCTCGTTCGGTGCCCTTGCGCGCCCGCGAAGAGGTCCTACGTGAAAAACCCAAAGCCACACAAACGTCCGCACGACACCAAAAGCCACAGGGCCATAAACCACAGGGTCAACAGGCGCCTATTGAATTGACCAATAATCAAGCCGCAGTCCCTGTTGAAGGCTTAGGCTCTGGTGTGCTCAACGTTTTGGGCGGTGGTGTGGTTTATGTTGTGGATACAGTATCCGATGGTACACGCCCCATTCACCACGCAGTCAAGTCAGGCTGCAGCGGCGCATACCGTGGGGCACGATCCGTTTTCGACACTATTTTCTGGCATTAGAGCGGATTTGATTGCTCAAGCTTTCGCGCGTTTTCAATGGCGCGCCATTTTGGCTGATCGCTGAGCGCATGAACAGTATCGCGCACCGTGATAACACGGGCTAAGGCTTCCAAAAGTCGGGTGTCTGGGTGTTCGTTGTCAGCCATCAAACGAACCAGCGGGAACGGGTCGAAGAGTGGGCAACGTACCCGTGCTTCTAAAAGGTCATAAATCGTGTTTAGAGATTCTGTGCGTTCTGTCGCAGAACGACTGTAGACAAATTTATAAAACTGCATCATCAGCAGCTCTTCACCATAAAGGCGCGGTTCAATTTCAACCAAGTGATCGCCGGCACGCACCTCATCGCCCAAATCATACAAGAAGAACGCATAGTCCAAGCGCAAGGACACATTATTGGGTGCCGTTTCCATGGCGCGCTCGAACCATGCCAAAGCCTGTTTTTGATCATTGCGAACATGAAACTGGAACAAGGCGTAGCGTTCTAAAATTTTAGTGTTGTCCGGGTCCAGTTCTATGGCCTTTTTGAAATACGTGTCTGCACGATCGTGATAGCCCCGAACGTCAGACAGAAATGCCGCAAAATTGGACAGATTTTGAGGCATCTCCGGGTCGAGTTTTATGGCTGTGCGAAACATGTCTTCTGCGCGGTCATGGTGTTTGCGCACATCGGTCAAAAAGGATGCATAGTTGCCCACCGTCAGCGCACTGTCCGGCTCAACCTCGACAGCATACTTGTACAGCGTTTCAGCACGTTCATGCTGTGTGCGAATGGTGGTTCGAAAGACAGAGTAATTGCTCAAAATCGCAGGATTGCCGGGATCCATATCGAGCGCTCGTTGAAACAAGGCTTCGACCAAGTCTTCGTCATGGCGGATGTGGGCTGAATACTTTGCATAATCCCCAATGGCCAGAGCATCGTCCGGGTCAACCTCTACGCGCCCTTCTTCAACACCCGACATGTCCAAAACACTGCCAATATAATCCAGCAATTGTTGTGATGAATCGGCGATATATTGAATATATTCGCGCTGGTCGTTGGTTATCGCTTTGCCAAGATCACTTCCCAGCAACACATTTGAAAAACCCAAAATGGAATTCATCGGTGTCGCCAGTTCCGTGCTCATATTTGCAAGAAGCTCCAGCTTAATGCGGCTGGTACGTTCAGCCTTTTCAATTTTGGCCAAGGCGATTTGTTCTTGTTCTTTGCTCGACAAAATTTCTTGTTGAATGCTTTGTTGCTGCATCTCTAGCCATTTTTTTTCTTCTTGGGTCTGCAACAAAGCACTGCGAGCTTTGTCATGACTGACCAGCAAATCGCGAACATAAAATCGATAGAGCTTGTGTGGACCGGAATCTTGAACGCTCACAACAACATCAACGGGAACTTTTCCGTTTTCCCCATGCAACGCCGATATGTTGCGGTAAGCGCGAATACCGCCATCACCTAGTTTTGCCAAATACGTGGCCGCGTCTTCATCTTCTAAATCCGGCAATTCCACAAAATCAGAAAATGACATGTGCTTTACGCCAGAGGTTTTTAAGTTGAACATCTCTTCCGCGCCATCATTTAAGTCATAGACCCTACCCTGTGCGTTGAAGGTTAAAACCGCATCATGGGTTTCTGTCAAAATAGCACTGGATTGGCGCTGTAGATGTTTGAGAGCATCCTGTACGCGTTTGCGACCCGACCCCGCTTTTCGACTGTCCATCCATTCAGACATGACGGCAGCAACTGGGGAAAGCTGCGCACTTTGCGTGGCGTCAAAGCCACCCTGACGATTGGCCAAAACAACTTGCCCAATGAGATTAGGTCCACGCATCAAAGGCAAAACGAGCAATGATGATAATGGCGGGTGTGTCACGGGCAATCCCGCAACCCTTGTGGCCCCGTACAAATCATTGTCGATGAGCAAAGATTTAGAAAGAGCCTCAATGGGGCTTGGAGCTATAGATTTAAGATCTTCACGTTCAACAAAGTTCACAGCGCCTTGTTCGTCCACGGTGCAGATTGACATAAAGCGCAATGCGTTATGGTCATGCACATCTTCGACAACATCGGTGATGTAGCCATAGGCAGCACCCGTGAGGCTCATAATTTCTTGCAAGGATGCATTAAAGGGGAATTCCGCCCCTGTGCGTTTTTCGTTCAGAACGCGCAAACGCTCCACACAGCTGATCGCACGCTCATGCTCAGTCAAAGAAGACTGGATTTTCTGGTGTACATCGTTAGCGTCTGACAGTGTCGCTTGCAGCTTCTCAATGTTTGCTTTTAGGCCGTTAATTTCGGTTTTATTTTGCTCAACAACACCTGCTTGTTCTTCAAACTGAGCCTGTTGCGCAGCGCTCATTGTGCCCTGGGAACGCAGTGTTTCAATCGCAAGGGACTGTTTGGTGAGCAAGTCCTGCAAGCGGATGTCGTTATGGCGGATCAGGGCAAAAAAACCGCCCGCGCTCAGAACCACAAACGCCAACGCCGCCATCTGCAAATTCAACGATAGATTGGAAAAACCGAACACCAGGTCATTAAATGACGCAAAAACGCCCTCAACCCCAAACAGATAAAGGCCCGCAACAACAAAAAGGAAGCTGAGAAATGCCAAGGCAACAGCATATGCAATTTGGTGAAGCAACATTCGTAAAGTCGCCTGTAATCTATGGGCTACTAGGCACTGTGACGGCCTACCCCGTTTGTCTTAGTAAACAACGGTGTCTTTTGGTGAGCCATCATTATGAAAATATTGGCTAAGCAATTCTTGTAAGGTGCCCAGCCGCTCAATATCGTAAATTGTTTTAATCAAAAGTGGATCATCTACACGACTAAACAGGGCATGCATCTCATTTAGCTCACGAATAATTTGCGCCATATCCGTTTGCACAATGGGCAACTCTTTGGCAGCGGTCTGCAGGCTTGTCATGCGTTCCAAATTGCCTGAAAGCTGATGCTGGAGAACGGTGATGAAGACCCCACGATCACCAACGGAAAACGCATTGGCCAAACCCTGAACAAAATCCTTAATTTGAGGTTTGGGCCGATTTTCACTTTCCATCAAGCGCACCAAAATTCGGGTGATGGATACATTAATGTCGTTGATGATGATATTCACAAAGCCCATGATCGCCGTGCGCTGATGAACGGTATCAAGGTCCAGAACGTTGTCGCCCTTACCCAACTGGCTGGTCAGTTCTTCAAGTTGGCTTTGCAAGCCATCGATTGATTGCGCCTGGTTCGCAAGCTGATCACGTACACTGGATAAAGATCCGCTCAGCCCTTCGACCTGTGCATCAACGCTAGCGTTACGTGTCTCAGAACTTTGTTCCAAACGAACCAGTCCTTCATCCAACTTTGTTTGCATGATGCGCGTGCTGTCCGCACTTTGGCGTTCGACATTAACAACCATATTGCCCAAAGCGTCAGATATTTCCTGGATAACACGACCTTGTTGGTCCGTGTGTATGACCAGTTCTTGGGTTGCCGAGCTGCTTTGGGCCGTGGCAAAAAACAAATAAAACATACCAACGGGTAAAACTGTGCCCAAAATGATGACCATGAGTTCATGGGCCAACAACGCCGACAAGTTTTCCCAACCAACTGAGTTGGAAACGTAACCGATGCATATCAACAACCAGACCGCAGATGGAAGAGCTACGCCAAGTTGAAATTTTTTATTTTGCAAAATACCCATAATCTCAATTGTCCTCAAACCATTTCACGCAAGACCTTGGTGACATTTCGCCCTGTACCGCCATCCCAAATTGGAGCATTTAATATTCACAAATGTAGCCAAAAAAACCTTAGAAAGGCGTTAAGGTTTTCGCACGCTACATGACCCATCTAAAGCCGCCTTTTTTCTTCTCAATCGGCACTTTGATCACAACATCATGACATTTTATGCAGCGCCCTGCAGGCGGATGAGGCCTGTCGGAATCGGGCAGCAATGGCGGCCCTAATTTTTTAATTCTGGACAAACTTTCCAAGGCGGCACCCACAGGCGTTTTAAATTGTGTCCCCGGTCCAGGACCATCCACATACAAATGGCAATTGGTGCATACCCCCACATATGGATGTGGCATTTTTTGTTGCGCCGTAACCCGGGGGATATGCTTTAAGGTCATCAACTTATATTTTTGATCAGGGACGAACGTATCTTTGAGTGTTTCAACCAAACCGCGTTCGGCCGGGGCAGGCATATCTCCATAAAGTATCCCCTTGGTAATGCGAACAGACTGATGGGACGGGGAGCTGCCCAGGTTCAGCCCAAAGGTTTCCCAGACCAACCCACCTATCACAAACAAGATGAGCAAGGATAACCCTTCCTTGCCCCTTACTTTGCGTTTGAATTGCTCCCACAGAGCCATAATGCTTGCCCTTACAGATTAACGGAGCCGATTAGACCACAAGGCAAAACCTTCATCATTGCGCAAGCGACATGTTTTGCCACCGACAGAGATCGTTTTGGCATAATATTCAGCAATCGGACGGGCCTTTCCAAAGGTAAAGGCGCTGCCATCGACGCGCGCATTCTCTTTAATGATGCACCCCATGTGAATGAGATACCAATCAGGTGCAATTGAAATTTCTTGAGATTGACCAGAACCGTCTTCGAGCCAGACGTGCATTTGCCCCCAGCCCGTGTCATTCCCCAGACTGATGACGCGAATAACCCGTCCGCGAAAGCGTACGCTTTTCGCACGTGTAAACGGAACCAGCCCCATCATATCATTGGCTTGGCCCTTTTTCGCCTGGTTTTGACCTTGCGTTTGACCACCCGCAAGCCCTTGCACAACGCCGCCCACTGCCGAACGCATGGACGGTGTCGTCATAGCACCATCGCGTTGTGCAATGGGGGTCGTATTGTTTTCGGACCAGAAGGAATCGGGCAACATACTTGCCACGACAATCCCAACGGCGAATACAACACCGATGGCGACGACCCAGTTTTCTGGTCTCAATTGACTGCCCATAATGCCTTTACCCTTGTCGTGAGATGTCATCCGCCTAGCCAGTCGGGGATCAGCTTACCTTTGATTTTACCAATTGGTGATGCCTTTGTAGCATCCGGAATAACGGTTATCTGAACGTCGGTGGTGTGGGCTATTTCTGCAAAAATACGATCCTTAATAGCTTGCGCAATCAAGTCACTTTCATACACCCGCAATTTGCCGTTCACTGTGATGCCAATGTCAAAATACACATCTTCGCCAATATTACGTCCCCGCAAATATTGAACTTCTTCGACTTTCGCCGTTTCCATGGCAATTTCATAAACTTCTGTAAGAACGTCTGTTTCGACGGATGTATCCATCAAACCATTAATTGCATCCGTGTTCAGCTCAATGCCGATGCGCGCCACCATAACCGCGACAACCATAGCCGCGATAACGTCCATAATGGGAAAGCCCATAACGGCGATCGCAATGCCGATCAAAACACCAATGGACGACAAAGCATCCGAACGGTTGTCCCATGCGTTCGCAATGATCGCAGGGCTGTTGTTTTCTGTGCCAACACAGTTTTGATAGCGATACATCAATTCGTTGGTCACAACAGATACGCCTGCACCCAAAATAGCCACCGGATTTGGAGGCGAGATATCGCCGATCATCAGCTTCATGACGGATTCATACATCAGATACAATGCGCCAAAGATCAAAATCAATCCAACCACGGAAGAGGAAATGAACTGCACATTGCCAAATCCATAAGGGTATTCCTCGTTGGACACCTTTTTAGAGATTTTGATGCTGGCCATGGTCACAATACTGGCGACAACGTCCGCGCCAGAGTGAATCGAGTCCGCCACCAATGCAGCACTACCACTCATAATGCCCAGCAGGCCCTTGTAGGTCGTCTGGGCAATATTGACAAAGATAGCCCACCAGACCACTTCGTCACGACATAGTTTACAGCGTTCAGATTTCATCGGTTTAAGTACTCGATAATGTTTTGACCCAAGATGCGGTAATTCCCGTTCACCAACGTGGCTTTGATATCGTTTGCTTTGATCAACTTAACGACGTCCTTGCGCGAGATGCCTAAGAAACGCGCGGCATCCGGAGTCCGGTAAATCCGCGAGGCGTTGATAGCACGGGTGCGTTCGTCGTAGAGATGCAGCACCGCTGTTGCCACGGACATCAGTGTGCCTAAGCGTATTACAGCTGTCCAAATCATTGTTTCGTTCCTTCGTCTATGAATGGAACCAGTTCCTTGTACGTATCTGCCGAAATGATCGGCGCAGTGATGCCGGGGTTTTTGACAGTGAAATAGTCATAACGTTCAAACCCAGTCCAATCGGCCAGCAATTTCCACGGAAAGCGCATGATCGCCGTGTTGTAGGTATGAAGGGTTTGATTGTATTCGTTGCGGCGCATGGTGATTTTATCTTCCATCTCCACCAAAGACGTCATCATTTCCTGGTAAGTTTGAGCCGATTTGATATCCGGGTACTTTTCAACGACGGCCATCAAACGCCCTAAGGCTGCTCCGCCACCATCATTTTTGAAGCCTTCAAGTGCTTCTTCCCAACCTTCGGGCAGGATACCAGATTTGCCAAGTTGCTCGGCGCGATCAATCAAATCCGCTTTAACGTCGGGCGACATTTCGTTTTTGTTGACCACACCAGAGCGCGCTTTCGAAGTATAAGCGAAAATGGTGTGTTCCAAGGCTGCGTGGTTCAACGTCAAGTTAACCATGTTGGTAAATAGGTTTGAACGCCGTTGCAAAGACGCTTCTAAGTTGCCGCGTTTATTCAACACATCTTCATGCAGATAAATGAAGTTGTTAAACTTAAAAAACAAAGTGCCCGTGAATATCAAGATCGCCAGAACCGATAGCAGTGCCATGACCTTCACCCCCCGCAATGCCGGGGCTTGAAACGGCGGGTCGACTTCTTCACGATACAATTGATTGAGCAACGCTTCCGAACGACGGAGGCGCTGTTTATCATTATTAATCGTGCGATCCAAAATACTCATCTTTTTGCACTCATTTCGAGGTCTTGTTGATTAGAGCTCTGCCAGCTCATTGGCACGCTTGAAGTAATTCAAGGCTTCGTCGCTGTCGCCTTTTTCTTCATACGCAAACCCAATTGAACGCAACACCTTGGCTTCGTCAGGACGCAAGTCCAATGCAACCTTAAACGCTTTAATCGCGCTGTCGTGATCACCTGTGTTGTCATAGGCCACGCCCAAGCGATAATGCAGATTGAATTTTTCCGGGCTCGCATCCGCTGCTTTTTTCAACAGCGGAATAGCCTTTTCGTGATTTTCAAGCTGAGCATAGGTCAAGCCCAATACAGAGGTGATCCGCATGTCATCTTTATTATCTTTGATCGCTTTTTCCAGCAATGCAATGCCACCTTCTTCATGCCCGGTTTTGATGTAGGACATAGCCAGATGGATCATCACATCATGATCATCTGGGTTTGTTTCGTGCAATGGTGCCAACAACGAAACGGCTTGCTGGTGCTTGCCTTTTTTGGCGCATGCAATGCCACGGTCGCGGAAAAACGCTTGCTTGGTGTCTTCGTCTACCTCAATCAAGGACTGGAAGCCCGAAACCAGATTGTTGGTTAGCTTCTTCACAACCAGTGCGCCGTGATGGGCATACATTTCTGCAGTGTGAAGAATGTTGTCTTTATCGATAGGTGGCATCTTGTTTCTCCAATGCGTTACTTGACGATCTGGTGGCACGCTTCACACGGCCCCCTGTCACGGTGTGGTAAAATCCCCTGCACCACCACAGCATGTGTGATTGGGGGTGGGGGCAATGTAATCAAATCCGGATCCGGCAATTCAAAACCTGAACCTATGGAATGGCAGTTTGTGCAGGCCCCACGGTGAGGGTGCGGGCGACCGTCTCCCGGCAAAATCATTGGTGCAGATTCAAGCTGTGCAAAGCCAAGGTCGGGATCACCGCGCAAAAACACACTGACCCGGCGCATGGAATAGCGCCCGTCTTCGCCGCGCTCACCTTTACGAAGTGCCGTCAATTCAACCTTATCCAAGTTGCGCACCATGCGAGAACTTTGCTGGAACGCCTCGAGTGTTGTCACGCTAACATTGCCAACATTGACGATCACGTCACCGGCTTTCAGCCCCGAACGGGCCGAATTTAACGTGACCTCGTCAACCAACAAACCCTTCAGTCCACGGGGGTAGCGCAATTTACGGCGCAATTCAGAGGACAACTCACCCACATCCATACCTTGCCAGTGGCCTTCTGAAAGCTGCACATTCGACGGCAAGAAATTGGGGACATTGCCGCCAATGCGTGCCGTATCAATGGCGCCCGGGTTCAAAGATCCCGTCGCAACATTGACAATGGTTGGCACATTAGGTCCAGGCGCTTGCTGAGAAGCAGGCGGCGTTTGCAAATTATTATTCGGCGTTGCCCACATGCCAGGGCCACCAATTTGGTTGGCCACCCCCGCTTGCCCAGTAATGGCAGCCGAAGACATATTGGAATGGTGGACCTCGCTGTCAAAGATTGTACTGAGCAGCGTGATAATGGCAATGGCACCAACGGCACCGATGAGTATTTTTTTATCTACCATAACAAACGGTTCTCATTAAGCTCAGTTCAAAAACAACATCTTGACGGCGACCACCGCCATAATCGTTGTATACACCCCGCGCAACAACTGCACAGGTAGGGTTTTCATCAATTTTGCACCGATCAAGCCACCAACGTAGGCACCCGGAATCATGATCGCTGCAATCGCAAGAGGAGCCTGCAGATCGATAAGCCCCGTCGGAACACCATGCAAGAAGGCAATAAGTGCACCCGTTAAGGATGCCCAGAACACCACGACAGAGCTGTTTGCGATGGCATTGTGCAATGGTGCATTGGCAAACATGCGCTGCATGGGTACGGCAACCACACCGCCGCTAATGCCCAGCATACCGCTGATCAAGCCAATTGGCATGCCCAACCCAGCGTTTGTCGTTTGTTCTTTAACCACTTCATGGGAAGACTGAGCATGCGCCTCGCCATCCCCTTCGATCAAGTCTTCCAGCTCTTCGTCCGTGGCCTCAACCAGTGCATCACCCACAACCTCATCGGTGCGCAAGACCACTTCTTCTTGGTTTTCGTCCTTGCTGAGCAGTTCTTGCAAACCCTTTGCCGTCATCAGAGCCGCAAAGATCCCCAGCAACAGCCCCATGGACTGATCGCCTAAGCTATTACCAATGAAGTAGCCAGCCACAACACCAACACATGCCCATGGTGTGATTGATTTTACCGTATCCCACATGATCAAACCAGATCTGGCATTACGGCGCACAGCAGCACCAAAAATGAACAGGTTGGTCAAATAAGCGACAGGACGGATCAAGTGCATACCATAGCCAAAGATGACCATCATACCGGCAACTTGCAACACACCACCGCCCATCGTAACCATGCCACTGGTGACGCCGACCACAACAGCCAAAAGCATCAAGCTGACAATATCCCCAACTGTAAACCCAGCAACGCGCGTGCGGTTGATGTGGTCAGGATCGAAGATCCCGCCCGCTGTCATATTCACACCACCTTGTTGAGCTTGCAGTTGGGGGTTTTGTCCTTGTACAGAACCTTGTCCAGCAACACCGTTGGGCCCCGCCTGAGCCATAGGCCCGTTCGGCGCCGCAATGTTCATCCCCATCGGTTGGTTTTGCTGAACCTGAGCGCGGGCCTTTTGCCACCAGGGGGCTGAGCCTTGCCCAGGATCAATCCCTGCACCTTGGCTAGCGGACATGTTGGGCGGGGTATTGCCCATCATGTTGCCGTTGCCAAAGCCAGCGCTCACCATAGCTGGTGAACCGGACGGCCCGTTATTTTGGTCAAGTGCAGCGTTCCCAGGGTTGACCTTAAAGGTCAAAACATCCCCGAAATCAGCCGCCAAAACATGTGCAGGAACGACAAAACCCTGAACAAGTTGGTTGTCACCAATAACCGACATCCCAATGCCGACAAGCTCACCCGCCCTATTGATGACGGGGCCACCCGTTTGTTCCCAGGTGTAAACGGCGTCCGTGCTCAAAAGGTGTGACAACTGCTGTGCCCCAACGCTCATCGTCGCATTGACCTGCTGCAATTGACCTTCTTTAAAGATGGTGTTGCCGGCTGCGTTAAAGCCGATACCCGTCACCAAACTATTGGCCATCAATTTCGTGGTGTCCGCCATTGTAAAATACATGAAACGGTCCGGCGTCAAAACTTTCAACAACGCAACGTTATGACCGGGCAGGGCCTTTGTGATTTCCGCCAAATACCTTTTGGTGCCCGAAGATGTACGCACCAAAACAGCTATTTCTTTCAAGTTTTTCAGTGGATGCAATGCAGTGATCACATGGCCGTTGGGACTAACCAAGGCACCAGATGCAACCGGGGGCATGTTGACTGTCGTCGTCCCAATGCCCACAACGCCAGTGGCGACAGCCTGAACTGCACCTTCCATGCCGTTCCCGGCCATATCACGAAAGAGGAATTCCGGCACTGAAAGCTCATAAGAGTTTTCGTAGAAGTCCATATCTTCGTAATTTGCCAAGATAAAGCTCGCCCAGACAAATGTCAGGGCAACCAATAAAGCCAAAATCATAGAGGGCACCTGCCACGACTTCTTGCAAAACAAGATCGTGTTTTCCGGTAAAGCCCTCTCTGGGCGGTTCAAATCTTCCATAGTCGTTGGTCCTCAACGCGCCACAATCAAAATGTAAAAGCTCGACAGCAGCAAAAACAGCCCCATTAACGGGAGCCCCCAGCTGAGATAGCTTTTAAAGCTCAACCCCTGCCCGTGCGGGATCAGGTCTTCCGTTTCGGGATGCGATTTCAAAAAGCGGTCTAAATAGCTCGACGTTAACGGCCCGGCTGTCGCACCCGTCAGGGCCGCAGATGAGCCCGCAAGAACACCCAATGACAACGCCCACCATACCGTGGTGTCGGCAATGGTCGCATCCAATCCTGCCGTCACAGGCACAAACATGGCTGTTGTCGCGCCTGCGTTCATAAACATGGTAAAAAAGGCCGCCAGCCACATCAACATCAACATCATTGATGTGCTTTCACCGCCGCTTAACGTCGAAATCAGTGAGAAAACCCCGTCTAAGACGCCCGCCGCGACCAAGCCGCCAACCATGATGAACAAGGCTGCAAAAAACAAAATGTCCAAACCGCCGCACTCTTGGAACCAATTTTTGTCTTGGTTAAGATCCGACAAAATCACCGCGACGGCACCTGCCGTAATGGCCACCCAACCCGGTCGCAAATCCAATGCGTCAGATAACAAAAAGCCCAACAGCGCAGTGGCCATCAGCGACAAACCTATACGTAACAAAGACGTGTCCAAAACAACAATATCTGTCGTGCCGCCATCTGTCGCATCGCCAATGTCGTCTTTGCGTTTCATGCTGTCCAATGACAGACCAAATTTATCGCGGTTGTGCTGCACGAACATCAACATAACCGCCAGCAACACCAAGCAGGGCACCATCATGCCACCCAAAAAATCGGTAAAGCCAAGCTGACCGGCTGAGGCAATGATCATGTTTGGGAAATCCCCAATCATGGTCGAAGCGCCGCCTAAGTTTGAAGCGACAATTTCCACAATCAACATGGGCACCGGGTTAATTTTCATCCGCAGGCAAACCGACAAGGTCACAGGCACGATGACCGTTATCGCCGCTAGATTATTGACCAACAACGATAGACCATAGGTCGCAAGCGCAAAAACCACCAAGACCCACCAACCGTTTCCATATGCAGAACGGGCCGTCCGTTGAGCGATCAGTGCAAACAAGCCCGAACGTTCCAACACCGACGAAATAGCAGACATCCCAAAGATCAGAGCCAGAGTTTCAAAATAGATCGATTGCAATGCCATCTGCAAAGAGAAGAAACCGGCCACCATACCGACCAAGACCATTGCACCCGCCCCCAGCAAAACCGCCGCATGGCGGTTCAACTGGTTGAAGTATATCACTCCAATCACAGTGCCAAAAATAGCCGTGGCGACGGTTGCTTGCACGTGATCAGTCCTCCGCCAGCATTGGTTCGCCGCCTTGGTTTTCACCGGCCCAGTTGGCACGAATGTTTTCCCGGGTTTCAGCGTCTTCATCGCTGATGGCTGTGCCAACCTGAATGGCACCAACACGGGGGATGTTATGGATAATTTTTTCTTTGACGGCCTCGCTGACCTCAAACGCTTCCATGACCAACATGTCAGAAGCTACAGCAACCGTCATTTCAACGTGGATGTATTGACCAACATGACGGGTGCGCAACATTGTTACACTGCTAACACCCTCGACACTTTCGGCCAATTCCGTAATTTTTGCGCGCGTACCTTTGTTGACGCTGCGGTCCATAAGCCCTTTGGCGGAATCCCAAAACACATGCCCGCCCATATACATCAAGTGTAAGGTTTCCAACGCAGCCACAGCTGTATCGATCCAGGGCATATTCAAATAGTGTGCGCCAATAATACCCGCCGCAACGAGACCAGAAGATGCTGCATCACCGTGATGATGTTTGGCCAGTGTGCGAACCAGCGGGCTGTTGGTTTCAATAGAAACGCAACGCGAATAGAAATACATCACCACATTGATGATCACGACCAACAAAGCAGCCCATAAAGCAATCAAATGTGGGGCACGGTGAGACGATTCATCCATCAACGTCGTAACGGCGTGCACCAACAGATAACCCGCAATTAAGATAAAGATGACACTGACAAACAAAGATAAAATAAATTCGATTTTACCATGTCCGTAGGGGTGGTCTCGATCCAACGGGCGTTCAGACACGGTCATGCCGACAATCGCCATGAGTGAGCCAACAACGTCCTTTGCCGAATACATAGCGTCGGCAACCATTGCCTGTGAGCCCGAAACCAGCCCCACAAATGCTTTAAGCAGCATCAAAACCGAGTTGGTCACCAAACCAACCCAGCCGATTGTTCTCGAACACTTAATGCACTTTTCGTATCTCATTCACTTTGTCCCAACATGCGCGCACAAATCCGTGCTGCAGCAGATTGTCTGATTAATTTTCCCGTGTAGCACGGAAATCCATGTACAACTTAAAGCCCCAGGCACCGCATACGACACCCAATAAAAACGTCACCATTTGATAACCCTTCTCAGTTCAAAGAACTTTAATCACGTGGTTGCAAAAAAGTACCTTCTTCGCGTTTGGGTTTGCGAATGGCCCGACGGATAACCGTCAAGATGGCAAACGCAAAGCCGATGAAAAATGACATCCCAATCACCAAAATCAACGGAATCTGAATGGGGCTTCCCGCCAACAGATAAACCGTAACGTTGGTTAGGTTTTGTGACGCAAACACCACCATCAAGATGACAAACGCCAAATAGAACAACATTTTCAACACAGCGTTACGCCTCGGCTTTCAACGTCATTTTCACCAAACATCCCAAAAACATCAGTAGTCCGTCACGTTGCCCAGTTTTTCCCAATAGCGCGGCGGCAATTCTTTCGCCAACTTCAACCCGCCACGGGCAACCGCGTAAACAGGGTCATCAACGCATTCAACGTTGACTTCGCCATAGTAGTCCACCAAAGCAGCCTGGATATATTTATCGATCCCGGTGATGCGTGAACCGCCACCGGCAACCAAAATGTTCATCAACATTTCGGCCTGGTCTTCGGGCGGGCACGTTTGGATCAGCTGATCG
>NZ_JBAHUR010000025.1 GCF_036689815.1 Magnetovibrio sp. PR-2
TAATATTCGGAAAATTTTAACGCGGCAATTCCGTCGCACCCATCAAGAACTCATCCACTGCGCGGGCGGCTTGGCGGCCTTCGCGGATGGCCCAGACGACTAGGGATTGGCCGCGGCGCATGTCGCCTGCGGCGAACACTTTGTCGATGGACGTTTGATAGTCGACTTCCGTGGCTTTGACATTGCCGCGCTCATCTTTGTCGACGCCCAGCTCATCCAACATGCCTTCGTGGATCGGGTGTACGAAGCCCATGGCGAGGTAAACGCGGTCGCACGGGATTTCGAACTCGGACCCGGCAATTTCTTGCGGGCCTTTGTCGGTCCATTCCACGCGCACGACTTTGGCCGCTTTGACGTTGCCGTTGCCGTCGTCGATGAACTCTTTGGTCATGACGTTCCAGTCGCGCTCGCAGCCTTCTTCGTGGCTGGTGGACGTGCGCAGCTTTTGCGGCCAGTTCGGCCAGGTCGCCATCTTGTCTTCTTTTTCCGGCGGCTTGGGCATGATTTCGATCTGTGTGATCGAAGCCGCGCCTTGGCGGGCCGAGGTGCCAACACAGTCAGAACCCGTATCACCGCCACCGATGACCAGGACGTTTTGGTCCGTGGACAGGATGTCGCCGACGTTGATCAGCTCACCACCCACGCGGCGGTTTTGCTGGGTCAGGAATTCCATGGCGTAGTGAACGCCGTTCAATTCGCGCCCCGGCACCGGAAGGTCGCGCGGTTTTTCAGAACCGCCCGTCAACACAACAGCGTCGTACTTGTCCATTAATGTCTTGGCGGAGAGGTCAACGCCGATGGTGGTGTTGGGTTGGAAATCCACACCTTCGGTTTTCATTTGGCCCAAGCGACGGTCAATGATCGATTTGTCCAGCTTGAAATCCGGAATGCCATAGCGCAGCAAACCGCCCGCATGTGCATTCTTTTCATACAGAGACACTTTATGACCTGCGCGTGCCAGCTGTTGTGCCGCTGCCATGCCCGCAGGACCCGCGCCCACAACGGCAACGCGTTTGTCGGTGTGGCTTTTGGCGATTTTGGGCTCGATCCAGCCTTCGGACCAACCCTTGTCAACGATGGCACATTCAATGGTTTTAATGGTGACCGGCCTGTCGTCCAAGTTCAGGGTGCACGATGCTTCGCACGGTGCGGGGCAGATGCGGCCCGTGAATTCGGGAAAGTTGTTGGTCGAATGCAAAATGCGCAACGCACCTTGCATGTCGCCTTGGTAGACGGCGTCGTTCCATTCCGGAATGATGTTCATCACCGGACAGCCTTGGTGGCAGAACGGAATGCCGCAATCCATACAACGTGAACCCTGCGTTTCGAGCTCGTCTTGTTTCAACGGAACGATGAACTCGTCATAGTGTTCGACGCGTTCAGACACCGGCGCGTAAGAACGGTCGCGGCGCTCGTTTTCCAAAAAGCCAGTAGGTTTACCCATAACTTAAATTCCTCTCCGCCTTAGTTGCCGACCGACGTGTCAACGCCGTCGTGCTCGGCGGCACGATCTTTAGCTTGCATTTCTTGCAACGCGCGGCGGTATTCCACCGGCATCACTTTCTTGAACTTCGGCAGATAATCCGCCCAGTTGTTCAAAATGTCTTTGGCCCGTTCACTGCCTGTGTAGTGGTGGTGTTTTTCGATCAGACCGCGCAAACGCTGAGCGTCATAGCGGGTCATATCGGAAGCGATATCCACCAAACCGTGGGTTTCCAAATCGCCCGCTTGGCCGTTCACTTCGTCCATGATGCGCTCTTCGGCTTCGATGGGCTCCAGATCGACCTGGGCTAAGTTGCAGCGGGTTTCAAAGTCGCCTGCTTCGTCCAGGACGTAGGCGATGCCGCCGGACATACCGGCCGCGAAGTTGCGACCCGTTTGGCCCAGCACTGTGATGATGCCGCCAGTCATGTATTCACAACCGTGATCACCCACACCTTCGACAACCGCCGTGGCGCCGGAGTTGCGCACGCCGAAGCGTTCGCCAGCGACACCTTGGAAGAAGGCTTCACCCGCCGTCGCACCGTACAAGCACGTGTTGCCGGCGATCATGTTGTCTTGTGGATCGCCAATGGCACAGTCGTCCGACGGACGGATGACAATGCGCCCACCCGACAAACCTTTGCCGACATAATCGTTGGCGTCGCCTTGCAAGTCGATGGAGATGCCGGGGCTCAAGAACGCACCCAAAGATTGGCCTGCGTTGCCGTTGGCGTTGATGACGATGGTGTCTTCCGCAAGACCGGCTTTGCCGTATTTCTTGGCGACTTCACCTGACAACATGGTGCCGAACGTGCGGTTCACGTTGATCAGCGTGCTGTCGATTTTCACCGGCGTGGCGTTTTCGATGGCGTCTTGGGCTTGTTTGATCAGGTCGTTGTCCAACGCCTTGTCCAGACCGTGGTCTTGGGTTTCGGTGTTGTAAACGGCCACATCGTCGCCCGCTTCGGGTTTGTGCAAGATACCGGAGAAATCCAAGCCCTGGGTTTTCCAGTGATCGATAGCTTCGTTCATCTCAATCGTGTCGGAACGACCGATCATTTCGTTGATGGTCTTAAAGCCCAGTTCCGCCATCAGCTTGCGCATTTCTTCGGCCAAGAAGGTGAAGTAGTTCACCACGTGTGCCGGTTCGCCCGGGAACAGCTTGCGCAGTTCCGGGTTTTGCGTCGCGATGCCCACCGGGCAGGTGTTCAAGTGACAC
The DNA here is from genome assembly GCF_036689815.1 of Magnetovibrio sp. PR-2. Taxonomy (NCBI): domain Bacteria; kingdom Pseudomonadati; phylum Pseudomonadota; class Alphaproteobacteria; order Rhodospirillales; family Magnetovibrionaceae; genus Magnetovibrio; species Magnetovibrio massiliensis. The sequence goes on from NZ_JBAHUR010000025.1 coordinate 2,702, forward strand.
TTGCGCATCATCAAGCACCCTTGTGCGATCAGCGCTGCCGTGGCGACACCAAATTCGTCCGCACCCAACAGGGCGCCGATGACCACGTCACGGGCCGTGCGCAAACCACCGTCGACCTGCACGCAAATGCGACCGCGCAGTTTGTTCATCACCAAAGTCTGGTGCGTTTCGGCCAAGCCCGTTTCCCACGGACCGCCTGCGTGCTGCGTCGACGTCAGCGGGCTTGCACCCGTGCCGCCGTCGAAGCCGGAGATGGTGACATGGTCGGCGTAGGCTTTGGACACACCTGCGGCAACCGTACCGACGCCCACTTCGGACACCAGCTTGACGGAGATGCGGGCCTTCGGGTTGACGTTTTTCAGATCGTGGATCAGCTGTGCCAAATCCTCAATCGAATAAATGTCGTGGTGCGGCGGAGGCGAAATCAAGCCGACACCCGGGGTGGAGTGACGCAAGCGTGCAATCCAGTCGTCCACTTTGTGGCCGGGCAGCTGACCGCCTTCACCGGGCTTCGCACCCTGGGCCATTTTGATTTGGATGTCGTCGGCGTTGACCAAGTATTCCGCCGTGACACCGAAGCGACCGGACGCCACCTGTTTAATGGCAGAGCGCATGCTGTCGCCGTTTTCCAACGGCGTCCAGCGCACGGCTTCTTCACCGCCTTCACCCGTGTTCGACTTACCGCCAAGACGGTTCATGGCGATGGCCAAGTTGGTGTGCGCTTCCCAAGAAATCGAGCCGAAGCTCATGGCACCCGTAGCAAAGCGTTTGCAGATGTCTTCCAGCGGCTCAACCTCGTCCAAGGGAACGGACGTGCCGGTGCCTTTCAGTTTGAACAGGCCGCGCAGGTTTTTGAATTCCACGTCGTGGTTGTTCACCGCGGCTTCGAACTTGCGGTACGTTTCGCGATCGCTTTGACGCACGGCGTGTTGCAACAGCTGGATCGTTTCCGGGGTCCAGCAGTGGGCTTCGCCGCGATGACGCCATGCCAGCTCACCGCCTACGTCCAATTGCTTGGCGTAGAGCGGGTTGTTGCCAAACGCTTCGCGGTGACGGCGCACGGTTTCCTCGGCGACTTCGTTGATGCCAATGCCGCCGACTTTCGTCGCGGTTTTGGTGAAGTACTTTTCGATGAACGCGTCGTTCAAACCGACGGCGTCGAAAATTTGCGCGCCACAGTAAGATTGGAACGTGGAAATGCCCATTTTCGAGAACACTTTGAGCATGCCTTTGTCGACCGCTTTGATATAGCGCATTTGCGCTTCGGCAACGGTCAAGTCGTCGGGCAGCTCGTTTTGAAGCGAGCAGATGGTGTCGAACGCCAGATACGGGTTGATGGCTTCCGCGCCATAACCGCCCAGCAGGCAAAAATCGTGTACGCGGCGCGCTTCGCCCGTTTCCACGACCAAGCCCACAGACGTGCGCAGGCCGGTGCGGATCAGGTGGTGATGTACACCCGCCGTCGCCAGCAGAGCCGGGATCGCCACGTGGTCTTGGTCCAGAGCACGGTCCGAGAGGATCAAAATGTTGTAGCCGTCGCGCACAACCTCTTCGGCTTTGGCGAACAGCTTGTCCAACGCGGCTTCCATGCCCGAAGCCCCTTGGTCGGCCGGATAGGCCATGTCCAGGGTGTAGGCTTTAAACGCACGGTCCACATGGTTTTCAATGTGGCGGATTTTTTCCAAATCCAAGTTGGTCAGGATCGGTTGGCGCGCTTCTAAACGTTTTTTGGTTCCGGCGTCGGCCAGATCCAACAGGTTCGGGCGCGGGCCGATCAGGGTGACCAAGCTCATGACCAGTTCTTCGCGGATCGGATCAATGGGCGGGTTGGTCACTTGTGCGAAGTTTTGCGCGAAGTAATCGTAAAGCACCTTCGGGCGGTCGGACAGCACGGCAATCGGCGTGTCGCGGCCCATGGAGCCGATGGGGTCTTGACCCGTCAAGGCCATGGGTTTGATGAAGTGCTTGATGTCTTCTTGGGTATAGCCGAACGCTTGCTGGGCATCCAGACGGGTTTCTTCGTCGGGTGCCATGGCCGGGTTTTCTTCCGGCAGATCTTCGACGCGGATTTGCGTTTGATCCAGCCAGTCTTGGTACGGTTTGTCGCCCGCCAACTCGGATTTGATTTCTTCGTCGTCGATGATGCGGCCTTGTTCCAAATCGATCAGGAACATTTTACCCGGCTGCAAACGCCATTTTTTGACGATTTTGCTTTCGGGGATCGGCAACACGCCCACTTCGGAACCCATGATGACAAAATCGTCGTCGGTCACGACATAACGGGCCGGGCGCAGACCGTTGCGGTCCAGCGTTGCGCCGATTTGGCGACCGTCGGTGAAACAGACCGCAGCAGGGCCGTCCCAGGGTTCCATCAAGGCGGCGTGATATTCGTAGAACGCTTTGCGATCTTCGCTCATCAGCGGATTGCTGTCCCAGGCTTCGGGGATCATCATCATCATGGCGTGGGCCAGGGAATAGCCGCCGGCGACCAACAGCTCCAACGCGTTGTCGAACGTGGCGGAGTCAGACGCACCGTCGCCGATCAACGGCCACAGCTTGTCCAGATCGTCGCCCAGAATTTCGGACTGCATGGTGGCTTTGCGCGCGGCCATCCAGTTGATGTTGCCGCGCACCGTGTTGATCTCGCCGTTGTGGCAGAGATAACGGAACGGCTGTGCCAGTTCCCAGCTGGGGAACGTGTTGGTGGAGAAACGTTGGTGAACCAGGGCAAGCGCGGACGTGGCGCGCTCGTCTTGCAGGTCTTTATAATAGTTGATCAGGTTCGACGACAGCACCATGCCTTTGTAGACGATGGTGTGGGTCGACAGGGACGGCATGTAAAAGCCCGCGCGGTTGCCTTCTTGGTCCCAGATGATGTGGTGTACGCGTTTGCGGATCACGAACAGTTTGCGTTCGAAGGCAGCCAGATCGAAATCGGCGCCTTTTTTGAAGAAGACTTGACGGATCACCGGCTCGTCGGCTTTGACGCTTTCGCCCAGATAGGAATTGTCCACCGGCACGTCGCGCCAGCCCAACAGCTCTTGACCTTCTTCGGGCACGACTTTGGCAAACGCGGCAACGCAAGCGTCGCGCAGATTATCGTCTTGCGGCAAGAACACTTGACCCACGGCGTATTCGCCGATTTCAGGCAGATCAAAGCCCAAGGCGGCGCATTCTTCCACCAACAATTCGTGCGGAATTTGCATGATGATGCCCGCACCGTCGCCCGCCAAGGGGTCGGCGCCGACCGCACCGCGGTGGTCCAGGTTCACCAGGATTTGCAGACCTTGGCGAATGATCTCGTGGCTCTTTTTGTTTTTAATGTTGCAAATGAAGCCAACACCGCAGTTGTCGTGCTCGTTGCTGGGGTCGTAGAGGCCCTGTGCTTGGGGCAGACCGCTTGCTTTCATAATCTTATATCCAGTCTTGAACCGCCCTTGGGGGGGCGGGTGAAAAATTCTTTGTTTTCAGGGTGCTATCATCACACCCGCGGCTAGTTTATCCAGCGCGGCGCAGATTGTTCGGCACCTTGTACAGAAACTTTGGAGGCGCGACATTACAAGAAGTGGCCTCAAAAGGGAAGCCCGCCAATGCAATTTTTGAAACACGCCAAAACGGGCGGAAATAAAGGCTTTAGGCCCCCCTTTAAGCCCGTGTTGAGACGGTCTCGAAACGGACCTTTTTGAAGAAAAATCAGGGGTCTGAAAAGTGGTGCGGATTCAGCCCTTTGCGCGGCTTGTCGGCTGCGTTAAAGTTTCTGGCGATTCGCAACCCCCCTTGCCATCGGCTCATAATCGAGACCTCCTGTGCCCACTTTACATATTATTATTTTGGCCCTGGTTCAGGGCATCACAGAATTTTTACCGATCAGCTCGTCGGGTCACCTTGTCTTGGTGCCGTGGGTTGCGGGCTGGGAAGATCAGGGCTTGGCCTCGGACGTTGCCGTGCATGTGGGCACCTTGGGCGCGGTTTGTGCTTATCTCTATAAAGACATCGGCGCCATGCTTGGGGGCCTTTGGCGCATGCTGAAGGGCAAAGGCGTGAATTCCAGCACACGGCTCGCGTTTTACTTGGTGCTGGCCACCCTTCCTGTGATCGGCGCGGGCTTTGCGCTGAACCATTATGTGCCGGGCGGGATCCGCTCCATCGAAGTGATCGGCTGGACCACGTTGGGCTTTGGCGTTTTGTTGTGGGTGGTGGACCGCTTTTCCATCACCATCCGGCGCATGGACCATTTGGGCATCTCGGACGTCTTCATCATTGGTGTGATGCAGTGCTTGGCCCTGATTCCCGGCACCTCGCGGTCCGGCATCACCATGACGGCTGGGCGCATTTTAGGCATGGAGCGCCCCGACTGCGCACGTTTTTCCATGTTGTTGAGCATTCCCACCATTGTCGGCGCAGGCGTGTTGAAGGGCTGGGATCTTTATAAAGCAGGCGACGCTGTGGCCATTGACGCGGCGCTGACCGGTGCCGGCGCGGCTTTCGTGTCGGCTCTGATTGCGATCTCTTTGATGATGGCCTGGTTAAAACGCGCCAGCTTCACGCCGTTCGTGCTGTATCGCATTGCACTGGGCGGGTTCTTGCTGGCCGTGACGTATGGGTACGTGAGCCTGTAATCAGCCCGCAGCCGCTTTTGGCTCTTCGTCTTTCTTGGGTTTTTCCGACGCTTCTTGTGGCAGGGTGAAGCTGAAGGTCGAGCCCGCGTTGGGCTGGGACGTGACGTCGATGAGCCCTGCGTTGAGTTCCACCAATTCTTTGCACAGCGTCAGGCCCAGTCCCGTGCCCTTTTCGCCGTTGGTGCCTCTGGTGGTGACGTTGTCGGTAAGGCTGAACACTTTTTTGGCGGCGCTGGTGCTCATGCCCACGCCGGTGTCGGTGACCAAGACCTTGGCTTTGCCAAATGGTGTCGTTTCAAAGCCGATGGTGATGGTGCCGCCCTCGGGCGTGAATTTGATGGCGTTGTTGACCAAGTTGCGGATGACGGTATCGATCATGTTGGGGTCTGCGTAGGCTTTCAGTGCGTCTCCGCTTTGCGTCAGTGTTAGGCCTTTTTCCGTTGCAACGGGGCCCAAGACCTCAACGGTTTGTTGGGCAATGTCATTGAGCGTGATGAAATCCGGTTGCGGATCAACGCGATCCATTTGCAGCTGCGCCCATTCCAAAAGGGTTTCCAACAGCTTGAACACCCGATTGGCGCTTTGGTCGATGGTGTTGGCGAAATCTTTGACCTGCTCTGTGCTCAGGTTCTCCGCTTGGGCTTTCAACAAATTGGTATAGCCCATCAAGGACGTGAACGGGCTGCGCAGATCGTGGGCAATGATGGAGAAAAACTTGTTCTTTTCCTGGTTGAGCTTTTCCAGCTCTTCCTTCGCCAATGCGTAGTTTTCGGCAAGTTCCACGTATTGAGCGTTGAGAGCCTCGGCGCGTTCGCGTTCGTCTTGCATGGTGATCATTTCTTGCACCAGGCGGTCGTTGGTTTTGCGCAGGTTTTCTTGGGTCGCGCGCAGGTTCAAGGTCATGCGCATCAGGTTGCGCAGCATAGACCCCTGGGTTCCGTCCCAGGTGATGGCCGCGATGGCTCCCGCATTCAAAAAGTCCCGCTCAGTTTGGGTGCAGGACAAATCCATCAGCACGACAACGGGAATGCGGATGCCTGATTGACGCGCGTCTTTGCAGACTTGAATGGCGAATTCGGGGGTTTCGGACAAGGTGCGCAAAATGCACAACTCGTAAGGGAAGCTAACGAGTGCGGTGAGAATATCGTCTTCGTCTTGGACGGTTTGAATATCCAGCTTGACGCCGTCTTCGGACAAGACAGCATACAAGGAGTCCGCGATCTTTTGACCGCCGCCGCCCAGAAGTATCCGCGCTGTCTCCATAACTACCCTCATGCGCACTTTGCGAGATGACCTTTTCAGAGATCACTTGAATAATATATATTTGGTTCAATCTATTGGCTAATCCTATTTTTTGACCCTCTCCCCACCTAAGGAATGCAGATGTCCGCTCAAGTCGATCCCGAACGCCATAAATTCAAAATGGAAAAGAAAAAGGCCGCTCGCGATAAAATTATGGCCCAAAAAACCGACCAAAAAGGTCTGGTCATCGTTCATACGGGCAAGGGCAAGGGCAAATCCACGGCTGCTTGGGGCATGGTGTTGCGCATGTTGGGCCATGGGCGGCGGGTCGGCATTGTTCAGTTTGTGAAGGGCAAATGGGACACGGGCGAGCGCGGTGTGTTCGAAAAATTCGGCGATCAGTGCATTATTGAAGCCCACGGCGAAGGGTTTAGCTGGGAAAGCCAGGATTTAGAGCGCGACAAAGCGGCCGCTGGAAAAGCTTGGGACGCGGCGTGCCGTTTGATGGCGGACGACACCATCGATTTGGTGGTGATGGACGAAATCAATATTGCGCTGCGCTATGGTCAGCTTGACGCTGAGAAGGTGCTCAAGGGGCTCAATTCCAAGCGTGACGACCTGCATGTTGTGCTGACCGGGCGCAATGCTTTGGACGCGGTCATTGACGTCGCCGACTTGGTCACGGAAATGGCGCAGATCAAACACCCGTTCCGTTCTGGCATCAAAGCGCAAGAAGGTATCGAATTTTAGCTTTGGCTGTGCTACGCCTTAAAGGTCAGTGGTGATAGGGGAGCTGGTCCATGATTTCACGACTAATCGCGGTGTTGGTTTTGGCTGTGAGCCTGCCTTTGGGGGCGTGCGCGGTCAAACCCATGACGGATCAAGAACGCGCACACCAATTGGTGCAGGGCGCGCAGTTGACGTACAAAAAATTCAAAGCATCCAAGGACGAACCCATGGATGAGTTCCGCAAACTTCTGCCCAAGGCCCAGGGCATGATCATTTTGCCCGGCGTGGTCAAAGGTGGCTTTGTGTTGGCGGCCGAAGGCGGCAGCGGTGTGTTGTTGGCTAAGGACGATGCCGGCAATTGGAGCCAGCCCGCGTTTTATTTCCTCGCCAGTGGCAGCGTCGGTTTTCAGTTGGGCGCACAGGTGGGTGATGTTGTTGTGTTGCTCTTTAGTCAAGACGCGGTGAAAGCCATCATCGATAACCAAGGCAAGCTGGGTGCGGATTTGAACTTAGTGGTTGGCACCGTCGGTGCGGGGGTTGAGGCTTCAACCACCACCAACGTCGGCGCGGATGTCATGGCCTTTACCCAAGGCACAGGCTTGTTTGCAGGCGGTGCGTTGGAGGCGGCAGCCTTGATCAAGCGCAACGACTTTGCCAAAGCGTTTTATGGCCAAATGGTTGAGCCTCAAGAGATTGTCTTTGGGGGCGCCGTGCAAAACCCGGCCACGGAACCGCTACGGGCCTTGCTCGCGGCGCAATAACAACAACAAAGGACTTCGCCCGTGCCCACTTTTGCCAAAGCTTTGATGGTTCAAGGCACGGGCTCTGACGCCGGAAAATCGCTTTTGGTGGCGGGGCTGTGCCGTGCGTTTGCCAAGCGTGGGCTAAAAGTCCGCCCGTTCAAGCCGCAAAACATGTCTAACAACGCTGCCGTCACCTCGGATGGTGGCGAAATCGGTCGCGCCCAGGCGTTGCAGGCGCGGGCCTGCGGGGTGGAACCCCACACGGACATGAACCCGGTGCTCTTAAAACCCGAAGGCGAAACCGGGGCGCAGCTGGTGGTCGGCGGCAAAATGCGCGGCCAGGTGAAGCCCAAAGACTTCCGCACCTTCAAAGAAACCCTGCTGGACGACGTCTTGGCGGCGTTTGCGCGCAATAAAGACGATTGCGATTTGGTCATTGTCGAAGGCGCGGGTGCCCCGTCGGAGGTCAACTTGCGCGCAGGCGACATTGCCAACATGGGCTTTGCCACGGCGGCAAACGTGCCCGTCGTGTTGGCGGGCGATGTGGAAAAGGGCGGCGTGATTGCCCAGGTGGTGGGCACCCATGCGGTGCTGATGCCGTCGGAACGCGATCTCATCAAAGGCTTCATCGTCAACAAATTTCGCGGTGACGTTTCGCTGTTCGACAGCGCCATGACGGATATGGAAGCCCGCACCGGCTGGACGCCTTTAGGTGTCGTGCCGTGGTTCGCAGGGGCGGCGAAGCTGCCCAAAGAAGACAGTGCGTCTTTGGGCCGTTGGGCGGAAACCGGGCGCGGAGGCGCGGGGCGCATTCGCATCGCCCTGCCAAAGTTTCCGCGCATCGCCAATTTTGACGACTTAGATCCCTTGATGGCCGAAGACGACGTGGACGTGATGTTGATCGAGGCGGGTGAGCCGCTGCCCGGTGATGTTGACGTGGTGGTGCTGCCGGGCTCCAAATCCGTGGTGTCGGATTTGAAGTACCTCAAAGCCGAAGGCCTTGAAGTCGACATCGCCGCCCATTTGCGCCGCGGCGGTTTGGTGGTGGGGCTGTGTGGCGGCTACCAAATGCTGGGCAAATGGATTTCGGACCCCGACGGCATGGAAAGCCCCGCAGGCCCCGTGGGCGAAGAACCCGCCTTGGGTCTCATGGATGTGGAAACGGTGCTCACCGACGACAAAGCCTTGGAACACGTGAAAGGTGTCGAGGCCGCAAGCGGGCTTGACATAGCAGGCTATGAAATGCACTTAGGCCTCACCGAAGGCCCCGACCGTTCGACCCCTTGGTTCCATCTGGAAGATGGCCGCGAAGAAGGCGCGATTTCTGCTTCAGGCCAAGTCATGGGCACCTACGTGCACGGCGTGTTCGCATCCGACGCCTTCCGCCACGGGTTTTTGGCCCGCCTGCGCGAAGACCGCGAAGGTGGGGCAGCGTATGAGCAGGGCGTTGAGGATGCGCTGGATGAGCTGGCTCATCATCTGGAAGCGTGTCTGGATTTGGACGCGATTTTGGCGCTGGCCGACTGAGCCCTCACCACAAGAAACACCAAAATCACAACCGCCCATAGGCACCTGCCTGCGCAGGT
>NZ_JBAHUR010000026.1 GCF_036689815.1 Magnetovibrio sp. PR-2
ACCAATTAAGAATAAGGATAACAGCATACAGCCCCATGAATGACTGCCCCGGGTCAACTTTCCCCGTGTTTTGGAGAAGATTTTCATGCCCGCTTTGCCTCTGGCAGCGGACGTTTATTTCCAAACATATTTTCCTGATCATCGCGGTGTTGATTCGTTCAGCCTGACACTCTCAAATCGATACTGAGCGCGAACGGAGCACCTGGATAATGGTGCGCTACCTTTAAGCTATGCTCCTATCCTCCAACACCCAAGCATGCTCAAAATGCGGCCAATGACAGGTTGATTGGTTGGCAATACCTCCCTGTGCAAATAACAGAAATCGGACATAAGCTTGCTACGTAGCAACTTTTTTCCAAACCAAAGTTGCTACGCGTAGCAAGTTGGGACACATGAAGGTGCTTTACAGGCCATTGTTTTAAAACGATTAAAAAGTACGTTTTTGCCAAAACCGCAGAAAACAGCGATTTAAGGTACTATAGTACGCAGAAAAAAAGCCCGTAAACCTGTGTTTACGAGCTTTTTTATAATGGCTGGGGCGGTAGGATTCGAACCTACGATGCACGGCATCAAAAGCCGTTGCCTTACCACTTGGCTACGCCCCATTATTTTCGCGTTGCGGAGGGGAAAATAAGCGGTTCTGCTTTTTCGTGCAAGGGGGAATGACATAAAAATGATGCTTTCTTGGGAATTCTTCTTAAATACTGAAAATACACAAGAATTAAGACACCTTGGGGCGGAGCGTGTGACAAAATCGGCGCCCTAAGGGCAAAAACGATAAGGAAAGGCACAATGGAGCAGCAATTTGCATCTGATAACACCGCAGGCGTCTGCGCAGAAGCCATGGAGGCTTTTGTACGCGCCAACGAAACCGGGCATGAAATATCCTACGGCGACGACAGTTGGACGCAAAAGGTGTGCGACCGCATCCGCGCGCTGTTTGAAACGGATTGCGAAGTCTTTTTTGTGTTTAATGGCACGGCGGCCAATTCCCTGACTTTGGCCGCCATGTGCCAGTCCTATCATTCCGTGATCTGTTTGGAAAAAGCCCACATCGAAACCGACGAATGTGGCGCGCCGGAATTCTTTTCTGGGGGATCGAAGCTGCTCACCGCGCCCGGCCAAGACGGCAAGCTGACCCCGGGCGAGATTGAGCATCTGGCGACCAAACGCACGGACATGCACTACCCCAAGCCCAAGGCTGTGTCGCTGACCCAGGCTACCGAGCTTGGTACCGTCTACACCGTCGAAGAGATCCGTGCCATTGCCGCCATGGCCAAGCGGCACTCATTATATATACACATGGACGGCGCGCGCTTTGCCAACGCCGTGGCGCATTTGGGTGTGAGCCCGGCCGATGTGACGTGGCGCGCGGGCGTGGACGTGTTGGTCTTTGGCGGCACCAAAAATGGTCTGCCGGTGGGCGAGGCGGTGGTCTTTTTCAACAAAACCTTGGCCCAAGATTTCCAATACCGCGTCAAGCAGGCCGGACAATTGGCGTCCAAAATGCGGTTTATTTCTGCACCTTGGCTGGGTTTGCTGAAGGACGATGTGTGGCTGAAAAACGCCGCCCACGCAAACGCCATGGCGCAACGGCTGTATCACCGCATCAAAGACGTGGTGGGTGCGAAAATCCTTTTCGAACCGCAAGCCAACGGCGTGTTTGTCGAGCTGCCGGAACCTGTGCGTAACGGCCTGTGGGACAAAGGCTGGAAGTTTTATACCTTCATCGGTGACGGGGTATGTCGGTTCATGTGCGCATGGGATTTGCGCCCGGAAACGGTGGACCGCTTAGCCGATGACATTGAAGCGTTGAGCCGCTAAGCTACTGCAATCGAGATCAAATCGAGATGGGAGTGCGTTGATGATCGATCTTTACACCTTTGGAACGCCCAACGGCAAAAAGGCCTCTATCATGTTGGAAGAGGTGGGGCTGGCCTATAACGTCCACATCATCAACATTATGAAGGACGACCAGTTTGCTCCGGATTTTCTGAAAATCAGCCCCAACAATAAGATTCCCGCCATCGTCGATCCAGACGGTCCGGGGGGCGAGCCTTTGGCGCTGTTTGAATCCGGTGCGATTTTGATTTATCTGGCGGAAAAATGCGCACGCGAAGACTTGTTGCCGACTTCGGGGGCTGAGCGCTACGCTGTGATGCAGTGGCTCATGTGGCAAATGGGCGGCTTCGGTCCGATGCTGGGTCAGGCGCACCACTTCTTGAAATTCGCCAAAGAAGACGTGCCTTATGCCAAAAAACGCTACGGCGCCGAAACGGCGCGTTTATATAAAGTGTTGAATGCGCAGTTGGCGGATAACGCATTTATGGCGGGCGACGTGTTTTCCATCGCCGACATTGCCACGTATCCGTGGGCGGACCGCCATCCGTTCCATCAGATCGATTTGGCCGACTATCCCCATGTGAAGCGCTGGTATGATAAAGTGTCCGCACGCGAATCTGTGGAAGCGGGTATGAACGTGCCGACCCCGCCGCCCCAGGCCTAAGGTGAACGAAAAGCGAGACGAAACGTGAGCAATCTAGAACGCGATACAGTCAAACGGGTGCGCAAAGCGCTGTTGGAATTGGAGCTTCCCGATACAATCCGCGAGCTCCCCTCAACCGCACGCACGGCTGCTGACGCCGCCGAAGCTTTGGGCGTTGAGGTTGGGGCTGTGGTTAAAACGAAGGTCTTCACCATTGGGCCACGGTACGTTTTGACCTTTGTCTCCGCCGAAAATGAATGCCAACCCGATCAATTGCCCAAGGTTTTTGGCCTAGACGGCGATGTGGTCAGCCCGGCGCAAGACTTGATCCGGGCTGTAACCGGGTTTGAGTTCGGCGCCGTCGCGCCCCTAGGATTGATGGCCCCATTGCCCATCGCCATCGACGGGACACTGAAAAAGCACGACAAGCTCTATGTCGCTGCGGGTCACACCCACGTTGTGTTTGAAACCACGGCGGATGAACTCAAAACCATCACCGACGGCATGGTGTCGTATGCCGTGGCGAAAGCTCCGACAAAGACCGAGACTTCGGCCCCCCAAAAGCCTGAAGTGAAGCTTGAAGCCAACCGGGAAGCTGAGCCCGAACTGAAGCCCAAATCCAAAGAGATCGGCCAAGCGTCGGCATCGATTCCCAAGCGTGTGAAACAGACCTAAAATACCTGCTTGATCCCAGCCCCATAGACGTTTATGAAAGGGGCGTTCGGAGCCACCGAACAGCCGTCAAAGCCCGCTTTGGCGTCACCGTGGACAGGTGGGTGAGTGGCTGAAACCAGTGGATTGCTAAAATTTCAAGCAACCCAAATTCAGCAATAAAATCAATAACTTAAAAAGTCAAAAATAACTGCGCACTAACTGCGCATTTTGAGCGGTGCGCGCTTTCGCTCAATGCATTTTCTGCAATATTTTATGATGCAGTGCTTACCAGAGGATTTTATTATTCAGCGATAGGTTGCGTCAGAGCGTGTGATTTTTGGAGCTCCCATCTTATTCTTTGCAACAAGAAACTTTATTGTCTTGATGTCTGTGAGGTTTTTAGGTCCCAGCTTTACTTCTTGAATGGCGGGCAATAAAGCCCTTGCTAATGGCATTTCAGCTAACGGAAGTTTGCACTGAATTGAGGGGGTGATTTTTTCTCGTGACGCTCTAAGAGTGATGTCCTGTCGGTTAGGGTCATAATAATCGTAATCGCCAGCGAGAGCCTCGAGGCCTGTTTGGCTTTTTTTGAAATTATGCTGAATTAACCGCCATTCTTTTTCTTCACCAAAGGCTGGGTTTTTTGCCTGAAACGACATTGCAGCCAACCTAAAGACGCTCGTAAACATGTCATTAAATGCGGCTTCCCTTTTTTCTTTTTCTTCTTTTGTGGGCGGTCCTGTTAACAGCCCTCCCAGGTCGTGCCCATGTAATAACGCCCCTCTCTCCAGGCAGTCTTTGATCTTCATTATCTCATCATTACCACCAATCAAATTCAGTTGATCATTTTTGGTGTACATTACTTGCGATAATAAGTTAGGCCCGTTGCCACCTAACAATCCTTCTAAAAAGGTTTTATTAAAGCCGATTGCAACTCCATGACCATCATCAGCATACCCCCTCCATTGACTGAGAAGGTCTGGTTCTTCTGAAAGGCAGAAAGCAAATGCGTTATAACGTTCTTTAATAGAATAAATTTTTTTTAAAAATTCAGAGGCGTCCAAACTGGATATTCCGCATTCTAATAAGGCGTCTCGAAGTACGTGTTCAAGTAGCCATTTGCCTTCCATGTAATCGTTAGATTCGGATATTTCGTTTAGCAATAGCTCCTGAGTTTCTACGATCGATTTGAATGCCGTATTTGAGCAATAGTGCCACAAAATATTTTGTTCGCTCATATCGTCTCCAATAATTATCTATGCCACTACTGAGAGCCTATCACGCTACTCAAATCTTTCCCATATATGGACATATTCTATGAGTACAGGGACCAGTGGACGATTAATCCACTGGTCGCGTGATAAAGCCTGTTTTTCAGCTTGTAGGTAACACCATAATTGGCTATTAAAAGCACGCTTTCGACGGCATTTAGTGCGCATTTTGCTGCGCACTATAAATTAGGGGGAGATTAGCACCCTCTAAGTCATTGAAATCATTGTGGACAGGTGGGTGAGTGGCTGAAACCAGTGGATTGCTAATCCGCCGTGCGGGGTAAACCCGTACCGAGGGTTCGAATCCCTCCCTGTCCGCCAGATTATCATTTGCGCACGTTCGCAGGTGTTCGATAAACCCCCGGTTTTCCGGGGGTTTTTTCGTTTCTACCCTCCGCACCTATTCGCTGGCATTCGCCAAAATCCGTGTTATAATTGTGGGTAGAGTTGGGGGTAAGTAGTATGGCGGACCATTCTTTAAATAAACTATCAGCCCGTGGGGTAGCCTCGGAAACAAAGCCGGGGCGCTATTCTGATGGCGGTGGCCTGTACCTTCAGGTGAGCAAGGCTGGCGCGAAGAGCTGGCTGTTTCGATATATGCTGGAGGGCAAGGCCCGTCAGATGGGCTTGGGCTCCCTTAAAACAATATCTCTCAAGGATGCCCGAGAAGAGGCCCTAGAGTGCCGGAAGCTGCTCAGGGATGGAATAGACCCCATCGATGACCGCAAAACCAAGCGTCAAATGCTGCGACTGGAGAGCATATCCACCATTACTTTTAAGGAATGCGCCAATCAGTACATCACCAGCCACAAGGCGGGCTGGCGAAATCCCAAGCATGCGGCGCAATGGACGGCCACACTCGAAACCTATGCCTATCCGGTTTTTGGTGATTTGTCGGTACAGTTGATTGATACCGACCATGTGATGAAGGTGCTCGACCCTATCTGGCATACCAAGTCGGAAACGGCGAGCCGGGTGCGTGGCCGGATTGAGGCCATCTTGGATTGGGCAACGGCGCGGGAATATCGCAAAGGGGAAAACCCAGCGCGTTGGAAAGGGCATATCTCTAATCTGCTTCCCGCTCGTTCAAAGGTGCAAAAGACGAAGCACCATACCGCACTGCCATTTGATGAAATCGGGGCCTTTATGGAAACCTTGCGCAAGCGTGATAGCGTTTCGGCCAAGGGACTGGAGTTTCTCATTCTGACCGCAGCGCGTACAGGTGAGGTGATTGGGGCTACCTGGAATGAGATCGACCTTGAAAGCAAAATCTGGACGATCCCAGCCGACCGGATGAAGGCTGACAAAGAGCACCGGGTTCCGTTGTCAGATGAGGCAATGGTGATTTTGCTCGAAATGGAAAAACTCAAGGTGTCCGAGTTCGTCTTCCCCGGCTCGCAATCGAAGCGTCCACTGTCCAACATGGCGTTTTTGCAATTTATGAAAAAAGGAATGAAGCGGGGGGACTTAACCGTTCACGGTTTCCGCTCAACTTTCCGCGACTGGTGCGCGGAACGCACAAACTATCCCAATGAGGTGGCTGAGATGGCATTGGCGCATACGGTGGGGGATAAGGTTGAAGCCGCGTATCGTCGGGGAGACCTCTTCGAAAAACGCCGTCGCCTTATGCGGGATTGGGCTCAGTACTGTGCAGTAAAGGAAGAGAAGTCAGGCAACGTGGCTTTTATAGGAGAGACTGTCTCATGAGTATGGACGAGGATATGAAACGTTTGATGCTTCTGCTTATGAAACACCATGGCTGTGATGAGGAATATGCAGGAGATGTTGCTGCTGCATCCTTTCTTGCTGATGGTGAAGTTGAGCCTCTCCTTAAATGGCTTGAGGCTGATGACCGACTAACCCCAATACTTCGCAAAGCATTGATTGCTGTTTTAACGCCAGGAACGCGAGAGGAAATGAAAACAGCTTATCAACTTGTGCCTAAGCGCCGAGCTGCCAAAAAGGGAGCTCCAAAGGATCGACTGCGGAAGTTGGTTAGAGATGGAATGGTTGGGATTGGGGTCGCCCAACTTATTGATGAGTATGGGCCAGGGGGGTATGAGGCTGCAATTGAAGACGCAGCTAAGATTTCTAATGTCAGTAAAGGCACTGTTACAAACGCTTATACAAAAATGAAAAAATACCACTCTAAAAAAAGCTGATTTGTTTAAAGTATCATCTGCAACATTCACTAGTCAGTGTGTGCTCTGATTCATGCGCGTTCATTGTTGGCCGCTGACTGGAGAAACACATGACAAATTTTCTAGCATTTGATGGCATTCGCCCTGTGAATTGGCGTGTAAACGACTTCTGCCGTGCGCATGGTATTGGGCGTACGTTTTTTTATGAGCAGGTGAAGCTAGGCAAAATCTCAACGATCAAAGTTGGTAATCGTACACTTGTGCCAGATAGTGAGGCCTTGGCTTGGCAAGAGCGCAATATGGAGACGCGCAAATGAGCAAGCTCAAAGAAGCTGCTCTGAGTTATGCCAAACATGGGTGGGCTATTTTCCCATGCAAAAAAGACAAAACGCCTTACATCAAGAGTTGGCAAACGAAAGCAACAACAGACCAAAAGCGTATCAATGCATGGTGGGATAAATGGCCGAATGCGAATATCGGTTTTGTTCCAGCTGAACAGAACATGTTAGTGCTCGACTGTGACCCCGGCCATGAATTCGATGAGCTTGAAGAAAACATAGGTGAAGTACCTGAAACCAAACTTGTGCAATATACGCCACGTGGTGGACGGCATGAGTTCTTTCAGTTGGGCGAAGGCGAAATCGTACCACCATCCGCTTCTAAACTCGCGCCTCATGTTGATGTTCGTTCATCCAATTCTTACGTATTGCTGTCCCCATCAGAAACTAACGATGGAAAATATGAATGGGACGTCGATCCTCGTGATGGTGATGTTAAGCCAGCCTATCGTACTGATGGGATGATCGAAAAAACTTCGGAAGTACATGGGCGCTCCGAGGATCATGATACTTGGTTGATAGAACCTGATCTCACCGAGAATGTAGAAAAATGTGTGAAGTGGCTTGAGGAAGAGGCAAAGCCAGCAATAGAGGGACTGGGCGGGGACAACCTTACAATAGCCACTGCGATGATGTGTAAGAGCTATGGCATTAGTCAGGAGCGTGCGTTCGATCTTTTGTGGGATCACTGGAACGACAGGTGTGAGCCCCCTTGGGATGCTGATGATTTGGAGCTCAAGATTTCTAATGCCTATAGCTACAATTCTAGTCCACCAGGAAATAAAACTGGAGCGTATAAGAAGGCTAAAGCAAAGGCGCTGTTTTCAGTGGTATCACGTGATTCCAAGGAAGAGGCGACTGAAGGGCCGACACTTCTTGAAGCAATGCAAGCCGCTTTAGGAAATGAAGCTGCTTCATATGCATCCATACCGTTATTTAGCCTTGATGATTTGGAGAACTTGCCTCCACCGGAGTGGGATATCCAAAACTTAATAGGGCGTGGAAAAATTGGAATGATCGTTGGCCTGTGGGGCCATTACAAATCGTTTGTTGTTGCAGATCAGATTGCATATTTGACCACAGGTAAAAGCTGGCCTGCGTTATCGGATGACAAATGCAAACAGTATGATGTGCCAGAGCCACGGCGTGTTCTCTACATTGCTGCTGAAGGTGATCCTGTTAGCTTTGGTGAACGTATCTTGGCGGCTGTTTCAAACAATCCGAACATTGAGCTTACGCTGGTTAAAAAGAATTTACGCATTACGGGTGCCTCAGCTCCTCTTGATACGGTCCCTGGTCAGGTTGCTATCGCAAATGCAATCGAGAATTTCACGGAAGATGTTGGCGGTGCTCCAGAGGTCATATTTTGCGATACCCTTGCTAAATCGATGGCTGGCGAAGAAAACTCCAACACAGATATGGGGACTGTGCTTAGAGTTGCTGGAGCTGTTCAACAGAGCTTGGGCTGCACATTTGTTTTCGTTCATCGCCAGGGTAAGGACAAGAAAGATAAAACTGGGAGAGGCGCATCGGCGCTCCCCGCAGGCCTTGATTTTATCATTCATGTTAAGGGGAATGAGCAAACAAGAGTGGCGACAGTGAATGTGGAAAAGCAAAAGGATGCTCCAGCAGAAAAGGGCATCATTTTGCAAGGGAGGCCTGTCAAAAATTCATTGGCATTTTCCCGTGTCGCCAACACTCTACCTAACAAAACCGATGCTACAAAAAGGCTCAGTTTTGAAACGCTTGTAAATATCATTGAAGATGCAGATGGCGGCATGTTGTCCACAAGCCAACTGGCTCGATCATTAGCCAAGCTTATAAACAGAGATTACGAAGAGCTTGATGATGAAGGACAGAGGAAAGCAAATGATAAAGCACGGGTGTGGGTAAATCGGAATATTCTGAATAGCCAAAGTTCTGATGCTGTCAGGTTTAAGGACCGTTACAAGATTATGCATCGTGGAAAACCAATGTGGCGTAAAAGGATTGCCGATGAAGATTAGAGATTTGACGCAAATGAATGGATGGAAACTGGATGAATTAATATCATCCGTTCATTGGGGCAAATTTATTATCTAAAACAGATAGTTAATGGATTGGTCTAATTTTGGATGCTGAAAACAAGACATGGATGGACGCGCCCCCTCTTTAGGGGCGTCCAGTGTCCATAGGTAAAAGGGAATTAGTTGATGCGTGTTAAAAAAGGAAAGAAATCAGGCCTTCCAATTTTTCGCTATCGCACTCCAAATGGCGGCAAAGTTGCTACGTGCGGTAAGTTTACGGCGATGGATCGTCTTGCGATGGAATATCCCAATGCAAAGGATTGGAAGCTTATTAAATGATGCATAATTTGACATGGCCAATTGAAACGTTATGGAATTATCCTGCATCTTAGAAACTGATTCACATCAGATAGATAAGAAAATTTATCCCACACAGATCAGTGCGCAGTGACCGACAATATCCTACATAGTTTGTGTTTATGAGAATCTAGTTTGGGGAGAGGTGATCTATGGAATTGAGAACTCCACTAGCTCCTTGCATCTCATTACAGCAGCTACCCAAAACATCAAAAATCGACGTCCAATTCTTCGTCAGGATCATCGTATCCCTTGAGTGAAAATTTAATAACTGATTCACCTAGAACTTTAAGTAATTCGTCGATTGTCTGTTCTATATTTTCCTCTTCGACTTTGTAGCTATCAGAACCCTCTACAGAAAGAGATGAGTCGAATATCGTTTCATTCAAAAAAGTTACTTTGTATGCCAGCATTTTTCTGAATATAGGATCACTTGAAACTGCAGCGACTAGGCGCTTGTCTTTGGTCCATCCCCGGCGAACAGCTTCATACATTGGCAGCCAATTCTCGCTAAGGATGCCCGTAGACTTATAAACCGGTCGCCATTTCCATTCATCTAAGGGAAATGGGAGAATTTTTCTTTCTCTGAGTAGCCCCATGATCGTAAAGACAACAGCATTCGGAGGTGTCCCAAATTTCGGCAAGTCGACCTTTCGGAATTTGTAACCAATAAATCCACCGACTAGGAGGCACCAAACAACTTCGGAATGATTGTCGTGAGCCAGATGTCGCCTAATCGTATGGTAA
>NZ_JBAHUR010000027.1 GCF_036689815.1 Magnetovibrio sp. PR-2
CAGACAATGACGCGGGCAATGACGCGGGCAATGACACGGGCAATGACGCGGGCAACGACACGGACAGCGACGCGGTTCCCACTTCACCAAGTCCCTATGACAATAGTAAGCAAATTTATTAGCGCCAAAACCACCAATGCGCACATATACGATAGTGGCAGTTGAACAAAGCCAGGCGTCATTCCCCGATGTAGCGTAGGTTGGGCAATCTCTTCAGGGCTTCCTCCAAAGCGATCCGCTCCATTCCGGCCTCAATGTAATAGCGATCTTTTTCATCATCACAAAGGGAGGATCCACTTTGCCCATACGTGCAGGCGGGAAGCGTGACAATAAGCCGAGTTAAAGCCTCCAAAACACCAACTTCACGCGCCGGAATTTTGTGAACGGTTGTAATGGGCGTCATGGCTAAATACACGGCCTCATCTTCATGTATAGGCAAATCGAGATAGGTGGAACGTGTTTTCAGAGGTATCTCGGCTTCATCTTTCCCAGCCGCCTTCACACTCACCACATATCCCGCAGGTGTCATGTTCACCCTGGTGAAAGAGCCAGATCGCAGGGTGGCAACGGGCTTACCGCTCAATTCAACAACCAGCTTGTCGAACCTGGGAATATCCACTTCGGGCTCTGTCCAAAACAGATACACGGCACCCGTACCCTCAATTGGTAACAAGGTTCTGGCCGGTGGCATCTTGGTGTGCCCCAAACACCCAGAGACCACCATGCACAAAAATTGTAAGAGAGCTGTATGAAAGATATGTTTCCGTGCCCTAATCGTTTTCATCAATCACGATCCCGTCTTCTCGTGCGACTTTGCGAATGTTGTTGAGAATATCCATGAACGTCCCCATGCCGCATCCCATATCAATGGGCAGGTCGACTGGATCGACAAAATCACTTTCACGGCTCTCGCCCAGCGCCTTCAAGACCTGTTCCACGTAAACCGTGGCCTCCAGGTTGGTGGGTACATTTTCGATCACACTTTGCGCATAGTATGCCGCCGCGACGCCGGCCTTGCGATCCGGCCAGGAAGAATTGCGCACGGTCGTGCACTGCTCCTCAGCAATGGCGATGAATTGAGCTTGGTAATCCCGCGCACCCTTTTTAAACATGAGCGTCTTGATCTGCCCCATCACGGAGCGTAACCAGCCCGTCCCCTGCATTCGATCTACTCCACGACCTTATGAGAACTTTAACAACCGTCGAGCCCGGCCTACTAAGCTTGGACTGACAAAACAGCTTTCAAATTTTTTGACAACACCCCTTAAGTCCTTATCCAGTCTGGCGAGCGCTTCTGCCTTTATGGCCTTGGGCATGCCGTGAAGAATTTCACTCAGCCCCCCTGCCATGCAAGCGATGGTGTCTGCGTCCCCGCCAAGGGAAATGGCATTACGGATGGTTTGTTCATAACTGTCCGCTTCCAAGGCACACACCAGGGCTTGGGGCACGCTGCCCTTGCAGGTGATGTCATATCCATAGTCTTTGCGGATTTGGGCAACCGTAGTGGACAAATCATAGCCAAACCGTTTTTCAATTTCGGCGCGAATGTCACTTATGCTCTTTGCGTTTTGTGCCATGCACATGGCCAGTGCCACGGCCTGCGCACCAGCGATACCATCGGGGTGTCCGTGGGTCGGCTTCGCCGATTTCCGGGCCAACTGCAAAGCGTCCTTTGGTGTTTTGGCACACCAGCCGATGGGGCTGACCCGCATGGCCGACCCATTGCCATAACTGTTCAAAGGCTCAGCCTTATCGTCCAGCATCCAGACTTTAAATCGGCCGCCATATCCCGCATCCGGATAGCGACGCGCCCACCGGCGCAAGTGGCTTTCAATGGAACCACCGGACAAAATCCAGTCGGCCACGGCAATGGTGAGTACCGTATCGTCAGTAAAAGTGGACGTGTCTTTGAACAAAGGAAATCCATCCGCTGGAACGGCGGAGTATTCGTAAATCGATCCGATAATATCTCCTGCGATCGCCCCCAGCATCCGTCCCTCCATTGCGCGAAAGGCCCGCGCGGCAGTATGGTGATCCATGATAACACTCCGCCAGCCAGAGGAGAAGAAACATGAAACCGCCATTGACCATTCTCACGGCCATCATTTGGATATTGTGTGTGAGTGTACCAGGTGGCGCACGAGCGCTGGAACCTGACCCCTATTCCGATCCGCCCAGGCCGTGCCTCAACGCCTATACCACAGCGGCGCAGTTGGACTGTGCGCAGCAAAACCTTGAACGTGCGGAAAATCGGATGAACGAGCTTTTGAATACCGTTCTCACCAAGGCGACGCCCGAGGAACGCGAGCATTACAAAGCCGCCCAAGAGGCCTGGGAAACTTATCGCCATCATGTGTGTCAGGCTTCGGTTCCGTCCGGCGGGACCATTCGGGGGCCAAATCTTGCCCATTGCCTTGCGGAAATGGCGATCATGCACGCTGAAACCATCCACACGTTGATCTGGACCTATCGTTATCGTGATCCATGATCGGGCTGTGGCATGTGGGGCGTTTGCGACGGGCCGTCAATGACGTGGGATTGCCAAAAGGCAACGTCCAAGGTGCCCACGTCTTCGCCGTCTAGATATACTTCCATGAACCTCGCGGACACGAGATGCGATACCTCGTGCCACAGAACTGGGCCGACAGGCAGGTTGTCGCCCGGTTGTGTGCAATCCACCTCTAAACTCACAGTGCTTCCCGGTTTCAAGATGCCATCTTGGCTGCGAAACACGGTGACGACCCGGCCTGAAACCTCGCACCCCCCCGGCGTTTGCGCGGGCGGTTGGACGGCATGAATTTCGATCTGTATATGATGATCAGCGTGGGCGCGAGCGTGCATATAGTATTCCGGCGGCAGGACCGCGAAGGCAACCGCAGCAAATAGAACACAGACGGCGAACGCCAGATGACGTGCAAACGGTATCATAGCTTCTCCACTCTGCTTCATCCGGCCTATTCACGGACAGGCTGATAGCCCTTGCCGTCTTTCCAGCGCATCCAGAAGGGGGGCGCATCATCTTGTGTCGGCTCCAAGCAGTACACATCCGCGTAGGACGTCTCGGAATTGGAAAGAACTTCATCAAAGGCCATGCAGCCCTTTACGCGGTCCAGGATTGTCCAGACCCCGTCTTGAAAGATGACGATATGAAGCGGTTTCAGACAATCTTGTCCGCCCGCTTCGATGCAAGATGGGTCAGGGAGAGGGAGAAACACGGCCTCATCGGAGTTGTCCTCATTGAAGTCCATTCGTTCGTAGAGAAGCTTCTCCAGTGGGGCGATTTCCTTTTTCGCCATTTCCAGGAGGTCTTGGGGAAGGTCACCAATCTCGTCGGGCAACCAAATGGACGCCTTCGCCCCGTGATCGCGAAGCATTTGGATGATCTCTTCGTCCCCCACATCAAGCGCCACGTTGAGCGGATATCCCCCGTCAAGGTCTTCGAGGTTCGGATCGGCGCCTTTGTCTAAAAGAAGCTTGACGATCTTACCGTATCCACCGTCGGCGGCATGATGTAGCGCCGTCCAAAGCTGGGTGTCGGGTTGGTCCACGTCCGCCCCATTGGCGATCAGAAACTCTACAAATTCCAAGCGCCCATCAATAGCAGCCACGTGCAACGCATTGCCTCCGGCCCAGTGCATGGCATCGACGTCCGCCCCCCGCGCGACCAAAACCTTGGCCAAGTCCATACGGCCTGTGCCAACGGCGTTCATCAACAAGGTGGCATTGCCCAAATCAAAACCATTGATATCCGCGCCCTGGGCGAGAAACCCATCGGCCTTGTCCCAGTCTCCTGCCCACGCGGCCTCCATGAACATCAATTGGATTTCGTAGTCTTCGGGCGGTGTTTTTGCCATCATTTTTTCCAGGTAGGCGACCATGTCGTGCTCGCCGGCTTCCCGCGCGAGGTCCACCGCCAGCTTGCCGTCATCGGTCATGGCATAGAGTTCCGCGCCCGCCTCGACCACGATTTTTGCGGCTTCAAGCGCACCGTTACCCGCATAGGCATGCAAGAGTGTATGCCCCTCATCACTGCCCCCCCAGAGATTGGCTTCCTTGCGGATTAGATACGCCAATATCTCCAGGTTCTCGCCCGCATACAGCAGGGGCGTTCCGCCAACGACATCCTCACCATCGATATCTGCACCGCCCTCAAGCAAAAGTTTGACGACATCTAAATGTTCGTGGATTACCGCCTTGATCAGGGGCGTTTCACCGTTAAACTCGCGCGCCTCGATATCCGCGTCGTTGTCAAGCAACAGCCTGACCATGTCCGTACGACCTGCTTCGACGGCGCGGTGCAGCGGCGTTTCATAAATCTCGTTTGTTGCGTTAACGTCTGCGCCCTTGGCAATCAGGTTTTGGGCTTTTTTGAGATCCCCTGCATCAACGGCGACGTGCAGGGGCGACGGTGCAACGTCTTGCGGCAATGGAGAAGCGTGGCACGGCCCAGCCCCAGCCCCAGACCCAGCCATCAGTGCCAAGATGATGAAAACTGCAAAAAAGACAGGCATACGCATTACAAATCCCCCACAGGCCACAGTATCCAGGGCCTTAACTGACGGCTATATTACTATGTATGCAATTGATGGAGAAGCGCTTCAATTTTTTCCACAGCAGCACGACGCTCCTTGGTCTTGAATTCACAAACCTGATCCCACCAATCGTCACCAATGTAGGCCACAACTCTATACCCGCCAGTATCCCATTCCCCCTCTGGGTGCCAATCGACATCAAGACCGTAGAGCGCTTTTCTTTGCGCCCCTTTAGACTTAAGTGACAATTTCAACAAGCACGATCCGGAAAAACAACCTACTGGCCGTTCGACCTCATCTTTGGTCGGATCGAGAGCATAAAGCTGGTTGATTTCCACCTCCCACCCTTCAGGAATGCGCAGAGGTTGAAGTTTTGGTCCATGCACTGTGCTTCGTCACCTTTTCACTGCATATGATTATATAAA
Organism: Magnetovibrio sp. PR-2; assembly: GCF_036689815.1. Classification (NCBI taxonomy): domain Bacteria; kingdom Pseudomonadati; phylum Pseudomonadota; class Alphaproteobacteria; order Rhodospirillales; family Magnetovibrionaceae; genus Magnetovibrio; species Magnetovibrio massiliensis. The sequence continues at coordinate 4,958 of NZ_JBAHUR010000027.1, forward strand.
ACCGCTCGCAAAAGCATCGTTGTCCGCCCTCGGCTATTTTTCACCGTTTGCTGCGGCTCTTCAACTCTACCGCTATCGGGGTCAGAGCGGAAGTTGAATGTCTGCTTTCCCAAAACCGCTGATTTTATGTCTTAAACTTACCCGACACCGGACCTTTTGAAGCCTCTGCAAAAACGCTAACTTTTGACCCGAAGCGGATACTTTAAATGGGGCGACTTTGTTCATGCGCCCAATTTAGGACGTCATTATAGCTCCCTTGAAAGACGACTTTTTCTGATTTTTTCTCAAGCTGGTAGGCATACATGGGATCGTAATAATCTATCAGCATTGCGTTGACCCAGGCTTCGTGTCCGCTGATATCGCCGTGTTGATCTTGTTGGCGTAGGGCATCATCCATTAACGCAGCAATGCGTTTGTAGTTTTCCAGTCCCAAGCGTTTCTGTACACGCGTCAAACTTTGCGACAAATACTCAACAAATAAATCCCATCCATGTGTTGGGTGCGCATTCAAAAAATCCTGTAACATCTCCACCACGTATTCTTGGATAATGCGCTGAACCCGGAACTCCATGGGCATTTCGACGATGGCAACGCTTGCGTCGCACATTTTGTGGAAAAAATCCTGTGAAATGATGCATGAGCCGATGCGGCGGCCTTCATCTTCAACAATCAATGTCCGGTTTGGGAATTGGCGACGTTTGCGCAACAAATCTATGCCAAGGGCATGTTCAAAATCGACTTGTGTTGGAGGTCCAGATACCCGCCGCCCGAAACTTGATCCCCGGTGATTGGCATGACCTTCCAAATCTGTACTGAATTCAATCTCATTAACCAGAGGTGTTTTTGCGGTTCCCGTTTTGCCGCCAATGCGGATTATCGGCAATCGCTCTGCCGCATCGCTGATTTGGTCGATAACAACCCGGCGCAGTGCTTTGAATCCCCCCTCAATCAAAGGGACCTCCATGCCAGCCTCTGACATCCAGGCCTGCGCATAATTTGACCGCATACCACCACGCCAGCAATAAATATGGGTGTTTTGGTGCCTGGCCGCAAAATCGCACCATGCCTGAATGCGTTGATCTTTGGTTATCCCGCTGACAAGAGAATGCCCCAATTCAATAGCAGATTCCCGACCTTTTTCTTTATAGCAAGTGCCGACCTTTTGACGCTCATCATCATGCAGAATAGGGATGTTCGTCGATGTCGGAAAGCGACCCTTAGAAAACTCAATTTCAGCCCGAACATCCAAAAAGGGCGTATCAGCAATCAACAACTCTTCAAACTGTTCTTTGGGGACAATGAGGTTAGGCATGGTCTCGGCTCTAGGGCGCTACGGCGTAAAATTGAAAAAGAAAATCTGGTTGTAGCCTACTGGGCATGCTGAAATCTGTCTAGGATACTCAGCCCCCTCAGGACATAGGCATTCATAAAGACTATGCCTTACGCTGGCCATAGGGTATCTACACCCATAATCTTATTGGTGGGGGGCCAGTTAGACTTACACTATATGTTTCTATCAAAGGATATTCGACATGGAATCAATTGCCCCCAGCCTGACAAGCCTCGCGAAAGCTGCGGGCTGTGCGGCCAAAATTGACCAGTCAGCCCTTGCTGTGGCGCTCTCTAAACTGCCCGTGAGCAATGACCCTCGTTTGATGGTTGATCACTCAGGCTCAGATGACGCAGCGGTGTTCAAGCTACGCGACGATTTAGCGCTGGTGGAAACCGTTGATATATTCCCGCCAATTGTTGACGACCCCTATGACTATGGTCGCATTGCTGCCACCAATGCTTTGAGTGATGTCTATGCCATGGGTGCACAGCCCATAAGTGCGCTCAGCTTCGTCGCTTGGCCGGTAGAGCAGCTGGGATTGGACTCTTTAGGACGAGTTCTAAAGGGAGCCGCTGACATTTGTGCAGAAGCTGGAATCGTCATTGCAGGTGGACATTCCATAGTTGACCAGGAACCCAAATTTGGGCTGTTTGTGACGGGCACGGTTCATCCAGATAAAGTGACTGGAAACGTTGGCGCGAGACCCGGTGACGTTCTGGTACTGAGCAAAAAAATCGGCACGGGCATACTGACAACTGCGGTAAAACGTGGCCATTTGCCGGTGTCTGGGCTGCGGGAAGCGATCACATCGATGACAACGCTCAATGCAACTGCGGCATCCGTGGCGACAGAATGTGGCGTTAGCGCGGTTACAGATGTGACCGGGTTTGGTTTGCTCGGGCACCTTGGCAACATGCTTCGGGCCTCATCCAAAGATTTTGGCCAACCATTGGGAGCGTGCATCAGTTACGCGGATGTTCCCTTGTTTGATGATGTAGAAGACTTTCTGGAACAGGGACTTTGCCCTGGTGGTACGCGTCGCAATCTAGAACATGCGGCACCACGGACGAGCTTTAGTGTGAATTTGAGCCCGTCGCAGCAATTGCTTTTGGCAGATGCGCAAACCTCGGGCGGGTTACTCATAGCCGTACCAGAAAACAAATTGGATACACTGCTCGACAAGATGAAGTCCGAAGAGGTTAGCGTCCGTGCCGTCATTGGAAAGGTCACGGATGCAGAATGCGCGGGCTCCACTGTCATAAATGATTAATGACTGAAACTGATATTCAAGCTGCGAGAGCAGATTTGTTTAGCAGTCTACTTTTAGCATTTTAATACTTTT
>NZ_JBAHUR010000028.1 GCF_036689815.1 Magnetovibrio sp. PR-2
GAATCCATGGGCGACGGCTCAGCCGTGTTTCTCAGAAACTTTAATCAGATAAACCCATAGGCTCCTGCCTTGCGCAGGAGCAATAACGATTGAGCCGGTCTTTAACCCAAGCCCGCAAAGCGTTTCTTGTTGATGAATTCCATCATGGCGCCGTCGAGGACTTCTGTGTCGGAGATCATCTTTTTCAGGTTCTTGCCCGAATTGCCCTTGGCCATCATCACCTGGACTTGTTTGACCATCTTTTGGATGACCGCAGTGCCTTGGGGCGTTTTCATGTCTTCTTCGACAAAGCTGCGGCCCAGGCGGTCCCACAGGCCTTCCAACATGCTGACGCGCAGATCAAACGGCAGCGGGCCCATGGCGCTCATGACTTCGTGGGTGAGGTGCGGCAAGAAGCCTCTCATCTTGTTGATCTCATTGGTGGTCCAATGGCCGGCTTCCATCACCAAGTCCGGATTGGCCGTCAACAGCATGGTGAACTGGGTGCCCATGTTCTTTTTCACCTGGGCGATGCGCGTGACGTAAGTCTTGCCTTTTTTCTTCTCGCCTTGCTTGGGCTTCGCTTCCTTCATGGACCACGTGCCGAACGCGCGCACGACGTCGGGGTCTTCGATGGACAGAATTTCCGGCCCCAGCGCTTTGATCTTGGCACTGTGGTCCAGGCCTTCGGCGACCGCCGTCATAAACGTTGGGTCCCACTTGAGGATTTCGGAAAAGTTCTTGCCCAAGGACAAACGCAACGCACGCACAAACCCCACCGGCTTTTGCGCCAAAAGTGTATCCAAAAACGGCTTGTCCTGAACCAACAGCAGTTCCAAGTTCCCGCCTAAGCCTTTTTTCAATTCCTTGATGGCGAGTGCGTCAAACTGCGCCAGCTGACGCACACCACGCAGCTCGCGGGCGTCTTTCAGTTTCATTTTGCCCAAATGGTCCAACACGGCCTTGTCTTGGCTGGACTGGACATTGCGCAAAATGATCTCCATGGCGCGTTCAAGGTAATGGTCGTTGGCCTCAATAACAGAGAATCCGCAACTGCCCACGGGGCCTTCGGTGATCAAATGTCCCGGATTCCCGTCCACGTCGAGGCAGCGAAACTCGATCAATCCCTCTTGCAGGGCGAGCTCAAACAAGCGCAGGCCGATCTCGATGGCGCGATCGTCTTCTTCGAGTTCGGCTAAGGTGCGACCAACCAGGCGTGCTGTGGTTTTGGGGTTTTTGTGCAGATAGAGTTCTTCCAATCTTTGCAGCAAGGGCAAGATATGATTGGAGATGGTCCGTTTCAGGCGCAAGCGTTTTAACAACCCGACCTTTGACCACATCCCGGCCGGGAGCTCCCACGGCTTCACGCCGTCGCGCGGCGTCACCACCACACGCATAGACCCAATGGCGCCCATGTCTCCTCCTTAGAGAATAGGTCCAACGTTAAAATATCTCAGAGCTTCTATGGCTTGGGGTCTGGCAACCCTCTTCCCTCAACGCCCGAACAGTAACATTCTGTTCACATAGCGTCCACAGGAAGAAATAATCTGACGAACTAAGGTCTAACTTTTGCGCTTCTTCACCAATCCCGCGATCACACCGCGCATGGTGCGGACCTCTTGTTCGGTCATGCGAGCGCGTTGGAACATGTTGCGGAGGTTTCTGATCATGCCGGGCTTTTTCGCTTCGACGCCCAAAAATCCGCAGTCCGTCAATTCGTGTTCCAAGTGTTCGAACATCCCCACCAACTCTTCTTTGGTGGCACGGCGCGTGTCCAGGCGGATTTCGAAAGTTTCTGCCGGGCGGTCTGTGGCTTGGGCGGTTTGGAACCACTCATAACCCATCAGCAAAACCGCCTGGGCCAAGTTCAAGGACGTGAAGCCTGGATTGAGCGGCACCATCAAGATGCTGTCGGCCAAGGCGATGTCGTCGTTGTGCAGGCCGACGGACTCTTTGCCAAACAGCACGCCGGTCTTCACCCCTGCATGGCGGTGTTCCAACATTTCGTGAGACGCGGCGCGCGGGGTCAGCACGTCTTTGGACATATCGCGGGCGCGCGCCGTGGTGGCAAAGACATGGCCCAAGTCCGCGATGGCGTCTTCGGTGGTCTCAAACACGCGGGCATTATCCAAAACGATGTCGGCACCCGAAGCCGTCTTCCAGGCGACATCGTTGGGCCAACCGTCGCGCGGTGCCACCAAGCGCAAATCCAACAGCGCCGAGTTCAACATGGCACGGGCCACCATGCCGATGTTTTCGCCCAATTGAGGCTTGACCAAAATGACCGCAGGACCGCCTTCGGCTGCGGCTTCGGCGGCAGCGGTTTTGGCCGGGCGGCGGTGTTTGGTCGAGGTCGGAGAATGCGCCATCACTTATGCCGCTTTGATCCCGTCGCGAAACAGCTTGTAGACGATGGAATCGCGCAATGCGTTGTAGGACGCGTCGATGATGTTGCCCGACACACCCACGGTGGACCAGCGGCGACCCTGATCATCCATGCTTTCAATGACCACGCGGGTGACGGCAGCAGTGGCTTCACCCGGTGTGAGGATGCGCACTTTATAGTCGACCAGGCGCAAGTCCTTGAGGCTGGGGTACAACGGCAACAAAACTTTACGCATGGCAGCGTCCAGCGCGTTCACAGGACCGTTGCCTTCGGCCACGGCCATTTGTTGGTCTTCTTCTTTTCTGTCGGGATGCAGTTCCAGCTTCACCGTTGCTTCGGACTGGGTCACCAGATCGTTCATGACATTCCAGCGCCGCTCGTCAATCACGCGAAAGCTAGCGCAGCGGAAATATTCCGGCACTTCGCCCAAGGCGCGGCGCGCCATCAGCTCAAAGCTGGCATCCGCACCGTCGTAGGAATAGCCCTGCTTTTCTTTCTTTTTAACCTTGTCCAACAGCTTGCCGACGCGAGGGTCTTTGTCTTCGATTTCAATCCCGATTTCGCGAAAGCGCGCTAAGATGTTGGACCGCCCGGCTTGGTCGGACACCAAAATTTTACGCATATTGCCGACGCTTTCGGGCGGCACGTGCTCATAACACTTCGGATCTTTTTCCACTGCTGAAACATGCAAGCCGCCCTTATGCGCAAAGGCGCTTTCGCCCACATAGGGGCGGTGGCGGTCGGGTGCCCTGTTGAGGCGCTCATCCAATGCGTGGGAGACATGGCTCAAGCGTTTGAGACCGTCTGCGGAGATGCCCGTCTCAAAACCCATTTTCAGCATTAACGACGGAATGACGCTGACCAAGCTTGCATTGCCGCAGCGTTCACCTAAGCCATTAATGGTGCCTTGGACCATGCGCGCACCGGCACGCACCGCCGCGAGTGAGTTTGCCACCGCATTGCCCGTGTCGTCGTGGCAATGAATGCCAACCTTTTCACCGGGAATGGATTTGCAGACCTCAGTCACGATCTCATCAATTTCAAACGGCAAGGTGCCACCGTTGGTGTCGCACAGCACCACCCAACGCGCGCCACCGTCCACGGCGGCTTTGAGGCACTGCATGGCGAACTCTGCATTGGCTTTGTAGCCATCGAAAAAATGTTCGGCGTCGAACATGACTTCGTCTAGCCGTGTTCCAGCGTGCTTCACGCTTTCTTCGATCATGGCGATGTTTTCTTGACGCTCAATCCCCAACGCGACGTCGACTTGATAGTCCCAAGCTTTGCCCACCATACACACCACGCGCGCATCGGTGGCCAGCAATGCGTTTAAGCCGGGGTCGTTGTCCGCACTGCGCCCGGCGCGCCGCGTCATCCCAAACGTGGTGATGCGCGACGTCTGCAGGGTCGGCAGGTTTTCAAAAAACGCGTCGTCCGTCGGGTTCGCGCCGGGCCAACCGCCTTCGATATAATCCACACCCAAAGCGTCGAGATCGCGCGCAATGGCGTCCTTATCCTTCGGGCCGAAATCAACGCCGGAGGTCTGTGCGCCATCGCGCAGTGTGGTGTCATAAATGTAAACGCGATTGGCGCTCATGGTCGGGGTGGTCCTAGCGGTCTTGGTGGTTATTCATCGTTTAAGCCCTGCAGAATGCCCAATTTCGCACGTGCACACAAGGGTTTCCAACGTTTTCCAAGATGATTACGAAACCTGCAAGCTGGGGTTGGCGGGACCGTATTGAATGTATATTCTGGAAACGCAATGATTCGCCCCACCATTCTTATCGTTGAGCGCCCAGTTGGGGAAACGGCGCACCATTTTAAGGCTATGAAGAACCCATGAGTGGAGACTTCGATTTCGAGCATGACTATCAATATCCTGAGTACCGCGAACGGTGTACGGGCACGAACGTCAATGAACAAACCCTGCTCGCGACGGATTACCTGAACCACTTCAATGAGTTGGTTATGACCTTGGAAATGCTGGGCGACATGCCGGAGCTTTTGGAAGAGGCCAAGATGTGGGCCCCCAAAGACTACAAGGACCACTTCCGCGACAGCACCATTGCGGATAAAGAGCTTGCCGTTGAAGCCTACGACCATGCACCGCCCAAGTTCAAAGAGCCCTTCGAACAAAACATCGAAAAGATCAATCACCTGATTTTGACGTCGGTGGACCGTTTGGAAAAAGATATCATGATGGGCGATATGGAGCTGGTGCGCATCAACGCCAGCGCGCTGTCCAAAGTCATTCAGCGCATCATGGACATGTGTTCGGCCAACATTCACGGGTCCGAAACCACCATGGACCAAGAAGAAATCGACAACATCATCGGTTCCGAACCAGAGCCCGCCGAAGAGTCTGGCGGTAACGCACAGGCGGACATCGACGCTCTGTTCGACTAATCACTCTGAATTTTTCGAAGAGTTTATGCTGAGGGCTTGCGCACCTGGTCAACTGGGAACGGCGTGACGTTTCCGCCGGCTAAGCGGACGAATTCTTCATAAGACACGGGGCGGCTGAACAAATAGCCCTGACCGACGTCACTGCCCAAGGCATGCAAGAACGCGCTTTGACGTTCAGTCTCGATCCCTTCGGCAATAATTTTCAGCCCAAGGTTCTGCGCCATATTGACGATGGCTTTGGCCATGGTCACCGCGTCAGGATTATCCGGAAGGCCTGTCACGAAGGACCGGTCGACCTTCAGGCTATCAAGCGGGAATTTTGTCAAATAGCTGAGCGAAGAATAGCCCGTGCCAAAATCATCGATGCTGAGCGACACGCCCAGGGCTTTGAGTTCGCGCAACACCTGAACGGTCTGTTCGGCATTTTCCACCAACATGCTTTCCGTGAGTTCCAAATCGAGATTGGTGCACGGCAGGCCGGTTGAACCCAGAATTTCTTGAACCCGTTCGGCCAGCGTCCCTTGGCGGAACTGGCGTACTGACAAGTTCACGGCAACGCTTACATCTTCAAGGCCGACATCCATCCATTGTTTGGCTTCGGTGCAGGCTTTTTCCAAAATCCAATCGCCAATGGGCACAATTAGGCCGGTCTCTTCACTGACCGGGACAAATTCCACCGGAGAAACCGGGCCGAGATCCGGATTGGTCCAACGGGCCAAAGCCTCCGCACCGATGATGCGTCCGGTCGAAAGGTCGACCTTCGGCTGGTAGGCCAGATGGAATTCGTCATTCTCCAGAGCATGGCGCAAACCGTGTTCAATAGCCATACGCCGTAGCGCGTTCGCACTCAGGGTCGAGGAATAGAATTGGAAGTTATTACGCCCCTGTTTTTTCGCATGATGGGACGCGGTGTAGACATTCTTCAACAGCTCATCAACGTTGTCGCAACTATCAGGATAAACAATGACACCGATGGAGCCGGAGCTATAGAGCTCTTGCCCGTCAACATGGAACGGCTGGCTCAAAGCTTTGAGCATGCGTGTGGCGACGGCTTCGACTTCTTCGTCTTCGTTCACGGATTCCAAAATCACTGTGAACTCATCCCCAGACAAACGTGCGATGGTGTCGCGGTTGCGCACGCATGATTCCAAACGCTTGCCCGCCAATTGCAGAACAACATCGCCTGCGGCGTGACCCATGGCGTTGTTGATGTGTTTGAAGTTATCCATGTCGATAAACAAGACCGCAAGCTTCGAACCCGTCTCATCGGAATTCTGCGCGCTTTCCAACAAACGTTCGTTAAACAGATAGCGGTTGGGCAAGTGCGTCAACGGATCGCGCGTGGCCAAGAACTTCAATTTGTCTTCGTTCTTTTTGCGCTCCGTAATGTCGCGGACCACGGCGATGTAGTGCATGCGGTGACGCAATTTGAAATCAGACATACTGATTTCCAACGGGAAGCTGGTCCCGTTTTTGCGCAGCCCTGTGACTTCACGCCCGGACGTGCTTTCCAAAATGTCGTGTTCTAAGTTTTTGATCGCGGCCGCGCTGTCGGATTGGCGGCGACCGCGTGAGCTGGGGACCAATTCGGCCATGTTCGCGCCGACCATGGCATCGGCGTCATAGCCGAAGATATTTTCGGCCGCCGGGTTAGCCGTTTCGATCACACCCATTTCGTTAATGGTGATCAGACCGTCCACCGTGGTCTCCATGATGGTGCGCAAAAACTCTTCACGCTCGATCACCTCGCGGTAGTGGCGGTTTTTCTCCGTCACGTCGCGGGCCACGATCATCACCTGGGTGGGATGGCCGTCTTCTTCTTCATAGACCGAAGCCGCAACATCCACGTCCACTTCACGCCCGTCTTCGGCCATCATTTTCATGGACGTGCGGCGCTTGGTTTCCAGCAGGGCGGCAAACTCGTCGTCCACAATGGCGGTGTAGTCGGGGTGGATAAAGTTGCGAATGGAATGCAGTGTCGCGGTATCCATTTCCACGCTCAAAATCGCGCAGCCTGCGGGATTGAGAACCTGGAGCGCCCCATCAATGGAGCAAATGGCAATCAAATCCGGAGCCAAATCAATCAGGCTCGCGTGGTGTTCGTCGCTTTCGGTGATGTTTTCGTAGCGCTGATCTTCCAACAATTCGTTAAGCAGATCGAGAATGCTTTGACCGGACTTGCGGATATCTTCGGCGTAATCACGGTATTGCGGGTGCGACATGGGGCCAAGCATCTCGGCGCTCATCATGTCGGCAAAACCAATAATGTTGTTTAGAGGCGTTCGCATTTCATGCGAAAGGGTGCGCAAAACCCCGCGTGCTTCGGCGTGTGAAGCACCGTCCTGGGCCACAGACGGGTGACTGGAGGTGTTTTCTGTTTTATCGCCCATACGGGTCAAGCACCTAGTCTTTAATCTATCTTATTCAGTTCATAGCACTTTTTGCGCATGAACTCCAAACAAACAGGGTGTTCTGCCCGGCGTTTTAGACACATGTCAGTATCCCACACTCAGCAGCCCTCTCACAACCACATTCGGCCCCATCTCATGG
>NZ_JBAHUR010000029.1 GCF_036689815.1 Magnetovibrio sp. PR-2
CCGCGCGCAAAAGATCATCGTCGCCGGGTACCTCCAGGGTTTCTGCCCCTGAGGGAACCGTCAACGTCTGCACGCTATCAAGATGACCTACGTTACCCCTACTGGGGATTGCACCCTCCAATGCGCTGCCCTTTCGTCCCGACCCTTTTGCTTGGACTGCGAGATTCGTACATCGGGGGGTGCAGTCCCACATAATCTTTGGATGAAAATTATCGACTTAATTTATAGCATGGTCACTCCAATAGTCACACAAATTTGGTCTTGGTTGATCAGAATGTGGCTGAGGAAGAACAGGCCCAAAATGGACAAAAAGCCTTTCCTTATGCTGCGAATCGACGCGATTTTATCTGTCTGCTGATCGGGCTTCCTTTCGTAACGTAACGGGAAGTGGATCGCCGTAACATTTTGGCAGACTCTTTTCGTAACAAACCTAAAATTCCTAGTTACCCCCTACGTAACGTTCAACGTAACAGGTTGGATCGGGAATACGGGGCTGGGTAATTTTGCCTTAAGCGATTCGCTTGCCTTAGCTAAGGCAGTCTGACGCCGGTTTCCCTTAGCTAAGGGAACTTACGGAACAAAACGGGGCTGTCAGACTTGGATTTGTAACTCCCTTAGCTAAGGAGGGTCCGCCATTTGCCTATAGCTAGCGTCGTGAACTTCCGGTATCGAAACCTAAGCGGTCGTGAAAATCACCACTCCAACATTTCCGCGCCTAACCCAGAGCAGCCCTTACATAAAAGGGGGAGCCTTCTGCAAAGAAAACAGTGGTGAGTTGTGAGGCTCTGTAATTATTTAAGTCAGCACGGCGGTTGTTGATTGCTTATTTTTCATCAAAGATGACATCAATTTTTTCAATCAATTGGCGCGGGCCGTATGGTTTATTGATAAACCATGTCACATCGTTCTTTTTCGCTTCAATCGCGGACTCAAGTTTTCCCCGGCCCGTGATCATGATGAAGGGCAAGGAGGGATACCTCTTTCTCACATTTTTAAGAAGCTCCAACCCCGTAATGCCAAGCATGTTCCAATCACTAATAATGAGGTGATAAGGTTGGGTTGCATTGTCGACAAAGTCCCAGGCTTCATTGCCGTCAACGGCCATGTCGACTTGCTCGAACCCCAGCTTGTCCAGCACCATCTTAATCAACTTCGCGGCTTGCGTGTCGTCTTCGGCAACAAGCACGCGGTAGCGCCAATAATCTTTGGGGACAGGTTTCGGTTGGTCATTCATTGTATTTACCCAGGTTTTATGTTCGCAAGGTGTTGGCGACTTCCATAAGAAGCTCTTCTTTAGCAAACGGCTTCTTGATATAGCTGGTTTTGTCGACAAGATCTTTGGACAAAGCGTCCTCCTGTCCAGGGAAGCCTGACATAAATATAACTCTGACATCTTGATAGACGTTGAAAATTCTTTCAACCATATCTGGGCCAGAGAGTTCCGGCATCAAGATATCGCTGAGAATGACGTCAATTTTGTCTTTGTTGTCTTGCCAGACATTCAACCCATCCTGCCCGTTGTGCGCCACCAGAACCTCAGCCCCTGCTTCGGTGAGAATAGCACTGGCAAGTTTTCTCACGACCTCCTCGTCATCGACAATCAAAATCGTGCTCCCATCGGGAAAGTCGATGTCTTTGAGAAGCAAATCGTTCTGATTTTCAGTCAACGCATCTTCTGTCACGGGGAAAAACAGATTGAAAACGGTGCCCAGGCCCAATTCGCTTTCGACCTCAATGTGTCCCTTTGACTGTTCGATGAATCCAAAAACCATTGACAGGCCGAGCCCTGTGCCCTTGCCTTGGCCTTTGGTGGTGAAAAAGGGTTCAAATAAACGACGTTTGGTTTCTGTGTCCATGCCCGTGCCAGTGTCGCGCACGGAAACACATACGTACTCGCCCACCCCTTCCTCTTTGGGAAAAGGCAACATATAAGATTGGTCCAAGATCTTAGCCGAGATCGATATGTTCCCACCGTCAGGCATGGCGTCGCGCGCATTGATCACGAGATTGACCAGCGCTTGGGAGAACTGGCTTGCGTCCAGCATGACACGGGTTTTGGGGGCTTGTGTATCAACATCAAGCTGAGTATTGCCACCGATCAGCGTCTTTAAAAAGCCAATGCTCTCATATAGCAAATCGCCAATTTCCAAAACCTCGGTTTTGGAGACATCTTTGCGGCTGAATGTGAGAAGCTCTTGGGTCAAAGATGAGGCCCTGTTTGAGGCTATGATGACCTCTTTCAGGCACATCTCAACCAGACCACGGTCTTCAACATCGTCTTGCGCCATGCTGGCGAAGCCCAAGATGCCAACCAAGATGTTGTTAAACTCGTGCGCAACACTTCCGGCCAGTTGGCCCAAGGCATCCATCTTTTGAGATTGGCGCGCCTGTTCTTCGGTTTTCTTGCGATTGGTAATATCGCGGATAATCCCGACAAACTTTCGCACATCCCCAAGCGCAATTTCACTGATGGCCAAATCAATCGGAAAGGTTTCCCCGTTGGCCTTGAGTCCGGTGACTTCGCGCCCAGTTCCAATAATTTTCGCCACATGAGTGGTCTTACAATTCTGAATATAGCTGTCATGCGCGCTCCGGTCCGGCTCTGGCATAAGAACCTTTACATTTTTGAAGAGTAGCTCGGATTTGGAATAGCCAAATATCCGTTCAGCCGCCGGATTGGTGCTTTCGATGATCCCTTTGTCATTAATTGTGACAATGCCGTCAACGGCGGCGCGCAAAATCGCTTGGGTGTAAAGCTCCGCCTTTTCGCGTCGCTCGCGCTCTAGCAAACGTTCGGTGACGTCCATCATAAAAACGGACACCCCGTTTGAGAAGGGATTCACACGCAGAGAAAACCACATGTCCTTGGGTTCATAATGCACAAGCTCTTCACGAACGGATTGGCCTGAGCGTACGGCTTCGAACAGCGGGTGATAAAAACCAACGCTGAATTCTGGAAATTGCGCCCAAAGGTGCTCGCCTTCCAACACGGCGAGAGACATGCCAAAAAACTGTTCGGCTTTGGGGTTGAGATACGTAAAGCACCACATATCATCAACGGCAAAAAAGGCGTCGCTGATACTGGACAGCATCAGAAGCTGACTTTCCTTGGCGTGTTGAAGTTCTTGTTGTTGGTGAGAAATTTTGCGCGAGATATCAACAATTGGCCGGAACTCGACGTCCTGAACTGCCTGCATTTCCCGCTCAACCGGCTCGCCCTTTTGCAGCCTCAGCAACGATTTATAGACCTGGGAGATATTTTGACGCACCAGATAAATCGTTCCCAAAATCAAACTGAACAAAATGATTAAAAATGCCGCACTGAAAAGAGCCACACTTTCAATTTCCGAACGGATCATCGCGCGCTTTTCGCTTCGCGCACGTTTAAGGGACTGATTGATGTCTTCCTTCAGCGCAAGGGCAATGACGTTAAGTTCTTGACCAATGCTTTGGGCCTCAATTGTATATTGGTGGATGAGCTCTGGGTCGACGGACGCCATTTGTGTGGCTCGAACCGCAAGCGCGCGAAACTTGTCGGCTTGTCGCAAAATATCGTCCAAAGCGGCGGAATTGGCTTCAGACTGGAGCAGTACGTTTCCTGTGGGGAAGTTTATAAATATAGCCCCAAGCGTGTCTTGATTGTGGTCAAGCCGTTCAACGAGCGATTGGCCGCGAAGGTAAATTTCTTCCTCATCCAGTTTCGGTGCGTTGAGCAAAAAAACGTAAAGCTCTTTTTCCAGCTGGTGGAAGGTATCAATGGTGTGGTCAAAGGCTTGGATAAACGGCAGTTCTTTTTCGATGACCTGCTCAGTCAGTTGCGCTTGGTGCGTATTCACATGATTAAAGCTGAACCATTCACCAACCACAGCAAACAAGACCAACACCGGTATACTAAATAAAGCGGTGCGAACAGATATGAATGTGGGTAATTTTTTTGACAAGTTTTAATCTATTGTAATTTTGCCCAGTCTTGCGGGTTGATCTTACCCAGGGTTTCAAACTGTCCCTTTTCACCAGGACGGAAAACCCATGCAACACCTTCTGGCTTTGGCCAAATTCCTGCCGCTTCGCGAAGGTTTCCTGTGTGCGAAACAATGACACGGTTCGTGCCCTCTGGAACCGGTGAGGACAGAAGATTTTGAAGCGACTTGGTGACGATTTCTTTTTGCGCTTTTTTCAGCCCAATGGCGTAGTAGAGAAAATCACTGGGTTCAGCCGCACCAAAAGCAAGCTTTGCGGTGTCCATACAGCGACAAAACGGGCTCGATAATACTTCGCCGACGGGAATCTCTTGGTCACGAATGGCCTTGCCGATGCTTAACGATTGAGCGCGCCCTTCTTCGGAAAGGTTGCGCTGCGTTGAACAATCCGCCAAGTCCACCTCGTCCATGTCCATTTGTTTGTGATCCGTTATGGCATGGCGAAAAAATATAATATTCCCGCCTTGACGCATCTCCTCAAGACTTGGCGGCAAAGCCTGTTTGTCCTGGGACCAAGCGTTCGAACCAAACGATAGCGTTAAAATCGCAAATATAACGGCTGACAAAAACTTCACAGGCAAACTCCAAACTGAGTGGCGCCCAGCTCTTTGGTTTAATGATAAGTATGGGTATTGGACATTTGCAACTGTTAAAACAACAAAAGACGATAAGCTCGAGCGTTTAGGACAATTTCTGGATATGGCTAATTTTCACCGGATTTCTGGGCGTTTCAAGACTTCGGCTACTGAGTGCAAAGCAGAACATGAATGGCTGCTTTGCCAAAACTGCTGATTTTATGCCCGAAACTCACCAGACACCGGACCTTTTGAAGCCTCTGCATAAACGCTAACTTTTGACCCAAGACGGACTTGATAAACCGTGGGAACGAGTGTGG
>NZ_JBAHUR010000030.1 GCF_036689815.1 Magnetovibrio sp. PR-2
ATCGTCGACGAGACCATTCCGGTTTCCCTGACGGGTGTCGCTGGTGATGCGGTTAACGGCAAGAAGGTCGTTATTGGTCGCAAGAAAGGCAACTGTCTGGCGTGTCATATGATGCCGATCCCGGAACAACAGTTCCACGGCATGACGGGTCCGGATTTGAACGGAGTGGGTGATCGTATGGACGAAGCCGAGCTTCGCATGCGCATCGTCGATCCCAAAATTATCGATTCAGATACCATGATGCCCAGCTTCTACCGCACCGCCGATCTTCATCGGGTGCTCAAGAAGTTTGAAGGCAAAACGATTTTGAGCCCTCAGGAAGTCGAAGACGTTGTGGCTTACCTGAAGACGCTCAAATAATTCCCCTGGTGAGACAGACAAAGACATCTAACGAATAGAGGATAACATGAGCAACAAAACGAAGCAGATGGTCCAAGTGGACCGCCGCCAAGCGTTGAAGGCCGCCGGTGCAGGCGTCGTGGCTCTGGGTTTTGCATCCACGGCCCAAGCCACCCCCGACGATGCCACCAAGGCGCTTTCCAAAATGACCGGCGGCGCATCCACGTCCCAGTCGGACAAGGTTAAGTTCGTCGGCTTGCCGGAAATCGCCGAAAACGGTGCGGTTGTTCCGGTCGGCGTATCGGTGGACAGCCCGATGAGTGGTGACAACTATGTCAAGCACATCCACGTGATGGCCGACGGCAACCCGTCCCCGGAAGCGATTTCGTTCAACCTGACGGCCACGGGCAAAGCGCAAGTGAACACCCGCATCCGTTTGGGCAAGACCCAAAACGTCATTGCTGCGGCTGTCATGAGCGACGGTTCGGTCATTATGAACAAACAAGAAGTTAAAGTGACGATCGGCGGCTGCGGCGGCTAAGGCCCCTGCCCCCAGATCCGTCATAGCTATACATTAGGAGTGCTATTCAATGGCTAAAAAACCTCGCGTTAAGCTGCCGAAGAAGGCAAAAGCCGGCGACGTCATCCAGGTCAAAACCCTGGCGCGCCACAAGATGGAAACAGGCAACCGGAAAGATAAAAAAGGCAACAAAATTCCGCGTCTGATCCTCAACAAGTTCGAATGCAAGTTCGGCGGCGAAACCGTTTTCAGCGCCGACATGTACCCGTCCGTTTCGGCCGATCCGTACATTGCATTTTACCTCACCGCCACGGCTTCGGGCACATACGAGTTCGTATGGACCGACGACAACGGCAAAGCCATGAGCGTGTCGCAAGACATCGCCGTGTCGTAAGTGACGAAGGGAGGGCTACGTCATGACCTTTAAACTGATCAAAGCAACACTTGTGATCGCAAGTGTGGGTTTGGTTGCTGCAGCTTGCACAACAGAAAAGACAAGCAACGGCATCCCCAGCCCGTACGATGAAGTCTGGTCCGGTTATTCCACCGCGACCGAGGCGACGCGCGCGATGCAAGACGACGACTTCGAAAACCCCGGCATGCCGTACTACGACGCAGCGGCCGAGATTTATGCCACGCCCGAAGGTGCGGCCAACAAGTCGTGCGAAGACTGCCACGGTGCCGTGGACGACCCCAAAGGTGGGTCCATGGGCCTGCCGATGAAAGGCGTGGGCGCGAAGTATCCGGTTTACGATGCCGAAAGCCACAAGCCGATCAACGTGGAACTGCGCATCAACAAGTGCCGCACCAAGTATCAACAGGCCAAACCGTTCAAATATGAATCCGACGAAATGCTCGGCATGACCGGTCTGGTGGTGATGCAATCGCGCGGCATGCCCCGCGTGACCTCGGCGGACCAAAACGGTGACGATCTTTATCCGGCATTCTTGCAGGGTAAGGCGTTTTATTACCAACGCCGCGGTCAGCTGGATTTGTCGTGCAAGCACTGCCATGAAGACAACGCCAAAATCTTGGTGCGTGCCGAGCTGTTGTCCCAAGGCCAATCCAACGGCTTCCCGACCTATCGTCTCAAATGGCAAAAGCCGGGATCACTGCACCGCCGTTTTAGGGGCTGCAACAAAAACATCCGCGCCCAGCCTTATGGCTATGGTTCGCCAGAGTACCTGAACCTGGAAACCTATCTCGCTTGGCGGGGCAAAGGACTTCCGGTCGAAGGGCCGTCCGTGCGTAAATAACGCGACCAAAATGGGGCGGCATCCGTCAGGCTGCCGCCCTCTTTTTGCCCAAAATTTGATTTTTTTGATCCTTTAAAGACCCAAACTCTGTCAGTCGGAGACCGACCATGCTTACCCGTCGCGATTTTCTGCAAGTCACCGCTGCGACCGCCGCCCTGATGGGCTCCGGCGTTAATCTCGCCCGCGCGGCCTCGCACCAATCCATCACCCAAGACGATCTGTTGAAGTTCGACAGCACCGGACAAGTGACGCTGCTGAACTTCACCGACATCCACGCGCAATTGGTGCCGTTGTACTTTCGCGAACCTTCGGTGAACCTGGGCGTGGGCGAAGTGCACGGCTTGCCCCCGCATTTGACCGGCGAAGCGTTTTTGAACAAATTTGGTCTCAAAGCCGGCACCCCGGACGCCTATGCGTTTTCCAGTGTGGATTACGCGCATCTGGCGCAAGACTACGGGCGCATCGGCGGCTTGGCGCACATGGCAACACTGATCAACGCCATCCGGGCTGAGCGCGAAGCCAACACCTTGTTGGTGGATTGCGGCGACACCTGGCAAGGGTCTTACACCTCGCTCATGACCCAAGGCGAGGACATGGTCGACGCCATGAACGCGCTGGGCGTGGACGTGATGGTGCCCCACTGGGAGTTCACCTATGGCGACGAGCGTGTGCAGGAACTCATCGACAAGCTCAACTTCCCGTTTTTGGCGGGCAACGTCATCGACAACGAATGGCAAGAGGCCGTGTTCGACAGCACCGCGCACTTTGAGCGCGGCGGCGTGAAAATCGCCGTGGTGGGCCAAGCCTTCCCCTACACCCCTGTGGCCAATCCGCGCCACATGATCCCCGACTGGTCGTTTGGCATTCGCGACGAGATGGTCCAGGCCCACGTGGACAAAGCCCGCGCCGAAGGGGCCGAGCTGGTGGTGTTGGCATCCCACAACGGCTTTGACGTGGACCGTAAACTCGCCAGCCGCGTCAAAGGGATCGACGTGATTTTGACCGGCCACACCCACGACGCCATTCCCGGCGTGGTCGAGGTGGGCGACACCCTGTTGGTGGCCACCGGGTCCCACGGCAAGTTCTTGGGCCGCTTGGACTTGGACGTGCAAAACGGCAAGATCGCCAAGTACAACTACAAGCTCATGCCCGTGTTCGCCGACGTGATTGCCCCGGACCCCAAAATCCAGGCTGTGGTGGACGCCATTCGCGCCCCGCACCAAAGCGTGATCAGCGAAAAGCTCGGCCAGACCAACTCCCTGCTCTATCGCCGCGGCAACTTCAACGGCACCTTTGACGATCTCATCTGCAACGCCATCATGGAAGAGCGCGACACCCAAATCTCTTTGTCTCCGGGCTTTCGTTGGGGCGCCACCTGCGTGCCCGGCCAAGACATCACGGTGGACGACGTCTACACCCAGACGTCCATCACGTATCCGAACGTGTACCGCAATGACATGACCGGCGAGACCTTAAAAGCTATTTTGGAAGACGTGGCGGACAACCTGTTCAACCCCGACCCCTATTATCAGCAAGGCGGCGACATGGTGCGCGTGGGCGGCATGGGCTATCGCATCGACATTCACAAATCCATGGGCAGCCGCATCTCCGACATGACGCTGTTGTCCACGGGTGAGCAGATCGACGCGCAAAAGAATTACGTGGTCGGCGGCTGGGCCTCGGTCAACGAAGGCACCGAAGGCCCGCCCATTTACGACTTGGTGTCGGATCACATTCGCAAGAAGAAGGTCATCGACCTCAAACCCAACAACTCGATCAAAGTGGTGGGGGCTTAATCACACATGGATCCGTTTGACATCACCTACTGGGGCGCGTTCGGCGCGGGCATCTTAAGCTTTGCCTCGCCCTGCGTGTTGCCCTTGATCCCGGCTTATCTGTGCTTTTTGGGGGGCGCGTCGTTGGACGAGCTCACGGCCGAAGGCGGCGTGGACAANCGCGTCGTTGGACGAGCTCACGGCCGAAGGCGGCGTGGACAAAGCGGTGCAGCGCAACGTGTTCCGCTCCGCCATTGCCTTCGTGTTGGGCTTTGCCACGGTGTTTGTGGCTTTGGGCGCCACGGCGACCACCGTCAGCGGCTTGATCGCGGACAACATGTCCATCTTGGGCAAGATCGCGGGCGTGGTGATCGTGGTCTTCGGTTTGCACTATGCAGGCTTGTTTAAGATCGGGTTCTTGAACTTCGAAAAACGCTTTCACTTGGAAAACAAGCCAGCGGGCTTGGTGGGCTCGTACATCTTAGGGCTTGCGTTTGCGTTCGGCTGGACGCCGTGCGTCGGCCCCATCCTCGCCACCATCTTGATGGTCGCGGCCAGCGGCGAAGATGTCTCTTACGGTGTCTCGCTCCTCTCCGTCTACGCGGCGGGCATCGGTTTACCGTTCTTGCTAGCGGCCTTTGCAGTGAAGCCGTTCATGGGCTTCTTGGCCAAGTTCCGCCGCCACATGCGCACGGTGG
>NZ_JBAHUR010000031.1 GCF_036689815.1 Magnetovibrio sp. PR-2
CCTTGGCCATAGTCCGACTTCCTCAAACCTAAGAAGGCATTCAATTACAAAAATAGATCAAACCAATACTTGGCGGACCTAAACACTAGCGTCTCTGCAGGGGGATGGAGCGGGTGAAGGGAATCGAACCCTCGTCGTAAGCTTGGAAGGCTTCTGCTCTACCATTGAGCTACACCCGCAAGCGGTAACTCCCTCCCTTTGCAGGGTTTCCGGCCAGTGTTCCCTGCCTGCGTGCTTCTTAAGGTGGATGGTGGAGGGGGTTGGATTCGAACCAACGTAGACGTACGTCAACGGGTTTACAGCCCGTCCCCTTTAGCCACTCGGGCACCCCTCCTTATCCATAAGGAAGCACGTCGGCAAGCCGACGGTCCGGACGAGGCGCAATATGAAGAATTTCAAGCCTATGTCAACAGCCGAGTGACGTTTTTGCTTAACTTTTTTTACCCCCCTACCCACTCAGGCGCAAAACCTTTGATTCCCTTCAGAAAAAAGGACCAAGACAAAACGCCGTTTGGGGTGTAAAAAGCGCCCTATGGCAAAGCGAAAAAAACATTTGAATAAGGGCCGCTCGGGTCACCAGACAGAGCATTCCCGCGACAACATCCGCCGTCAAACCAAGGGCGGCAATTGGCTCTATGGCATTCATGCATGCTTAGCGGCTTTGGCGAATCCCGAACGCGACGTCAGGCGCATCGTTGTGGCTTCTGATGCTGCGGACGATTTGGAAGTCCCTGTGGTCGAAGCGGCCAACGCGGCTTTTGAAGCCTGCGAAGTCCCCCGCCCCCAAATCGAGTGGCGGGATCGGCGCGATATCCACGACCTTTTGCCCCGCGAAGCTGTGCACCAGGGCATCGCGGTGGAAACCATGCCGCTGGCTTACCCGGTCATCGAAGACCTTTTAGAAGCGTCTGAGGGCTTAAGCTCCGCCAGCGTCGTCATCTTGGACCAAGCCACCGACCCCAGAAACATCGGCGCGGTGATGCGCACGGCGGCGGCGTTCGGCGCGCTGGGCGTCATCGTGCAGGACAAGCACGCCCCAGACATCACGGCGAGCATGGCCAAAGCGGCATCGGGCGCCATCGAACGCCTGCCCTACGTCAAAGTCACCAACATCGCGCGCGCCATGGAACAGCTCAAAGCGGCTGAGTTCTGGTGTGTCGGGTTTGACGGCCACACGGACGAGACGCTCAGCGCGAAAACCCTCAAGGGCCGCAATGCGTTGGTGCTTGGGGCGGAGGGCGCGGGCCTGCGCCGTTTAACGCTGGAAAACTGCGACATCATCGTCAAAATCCCCATGTCGGAAGCGGTGGAAAGCCTCAACCTGTCGAATGCAGCAGCCATTGCGCTGTATCAGTTTAAGCAGTCGAACGGGTAAGCCTCGCCCGCCACTCCCATCCCCCCCCCCATC
>NZ_JBAHUR010000032.1 GCF_036689815.1 Magnetovibrio sp. PR-2
ATTATGCGCGCGAAGGCTTTGATCTGGTCCTAGAAGGTGCTGAAATCGGCACCGTTGTTATTCCCGATTATTTCCTCCATTTGAAACCGCCCGCCTTGGTTTCCGAAGGTGGGGCAACGCTGGCTGCCGGCACGGTACGTGCCTTGGCCGGACCCATGGCGCCCGCGCAAGTCGCTCAAATCGCCGTCGATGGTATTGGCGGTGCAACGGCGGGTGTGCAAACCCTGGGCGAATCCATTGGCTCGGTGAGTGATGCTGAAGGTGCGGTTTCCGTGGTGCGCCCGGACGGCACCGAAGAAATGCTCACCCAAGGGGCTGCAATTTATCAAGGCGACGTGATCCAGACCGGCAGTGACGGTTCCCTCAGTGTGATCTTTGTCGATGACACGGTGTTCTCGTTGGAAAACGACGGGCGCATGGTCATGGACGAAATGGTTTATGACCCCGACACCCAAGAAGGCGTCTTCAACGCGCAAGTCGTGCAAGGTGTGTTCTCCATGGTCAGCGGCCAAGTCGCAAAATCGTCGCCTGACGCCATGTCGCTGTCGACGCCGACGGCGACCATCGGTATTCGCGGCTCGACCTTGATCATCGAAATGGGCGAAGACGGCGGGGTGAAAAACGCGACGCTGGTCAACGACGTGGACGGCAACATCGGTGAGATCGTGTTGCAGACGCCGTCGGGCTCGGTCACGTTGAACCAATACGGTGCAACCACGTCCATCGGTGCGGATGGCAGTGTCGGTACGGTTCAAGTTCTGACCGAACAACAAGTCCAACAGGCCCACGCCAAAGCTTTGACCAAGGTTGTGAAAGCCGTCGCGAAGGTCGCTGAACAAAAAGCTGAACGCGCCGAGGCCGAAGCCGCCGCCGCCGAAGAAGAAGCCGCCGCCGCTGAAGAGGAAGCCGCCGCCGCCGAAGAAGAAGCCGCCGCTGCCGAAGAAGAGGCTGCCGCCGCCGCCGAAGCGGAAGCCGCCGCAGCTGAAGAAGCCGCTGCCGCCGAAGCTGCCGCCGCCGAAGCGGAAGCCGCCGCAGCCGCAGAGGCCGAAGCCGCCGCCGCCGCCGAAGCCGAGGCCGCTGCTGCCGAACAAGCCGCCGCCGAGGCCGCTGCCGCTGCTGAAGCCGCTGAAACGGCCGAAGCCAAGGCTGCTGCCGAAGCTGCCGCCGCGGAAGCCGAAGCCGCCGCCGCCGAAGCCCAGGCTGCCGCCGAAGCCGCCGCCGCTGAAGCCGCTGCTGCGGAACAAGCCGCTGCCGAACAAGCTGCCGCCGCCGAAGCCGCCGCCGCCGAGCAAGCTGCTGCCCAGGCCCAGGCCCAGGCCGCAGAACAACAAGCTCAACAAGCCGCCGCTCAAGCTGAGGCTGCACAACAACAAGCCCAACAAGC
>NZ_JBAHUR010000033.1 GCF_036689815.1 Magnetovibrio sp. PR-2
GTGTCGTCCTGAAATAGGTTTACCAGTTGGAGACCTATTATGTTGAAGCCAAACAAACCTTGCCGTCGCCGCAGTCAGCGTGATTACAGCCTCGGCTTTAAATTGTCTGTTGTCGCTGCAGTGGAAAAGGGCGACATGACTTACAAGCAGGCCCAGAAGATTTATGGTATTCAGGGGCGTTCTACCGTTTTAACCTGGTGCAGGAAGCACGGAAAGCTGGACTGGACCCAACCGGTACGATTGATCATGCCCATATCACCGAAAGCGGCGGAGACCCCCGCCCAGAAAATCAAGCGTCTTGAACGAGAGCTTGAAGACGAGCGCTTGAGAACGCTTTTGCTCAATGAAGTTATTGATATTTTGGATGCCGAGCATGGAGCAGGCCTGCGAAAAAAGCTTATTGCCAAGGAGCGCGCCGCTTGCAAGCGCGCGGAGAAATGAGCCTGCGTAGGGCGTGCACGCTTCTTGGCATCAGTCGACAATCCATTTATCAGCGCGAATGGCGCGCACAATCACGGATGCAAGAAATGGAGCCCGTTAAGGCCATGGTGATGGATGTTCGCCGTTTCATGCCCCGGCTGGGAACCCGCAAACTTTATCATCTGCTCAAGCCCCGGATTTTGGCCCTTGGGGTCAAGCTGGGCCGTGACGGTTTGTTTGGCTACTTGCGAGACGAAGGCCTGCTGGTCAGGCCCCGGCGCAGCTATACCAAAACCACCTGGAGCAAGCACTGGATGCGCAAACACCCAAACTTGCTCAAGGATCACCATGCCGACCGACCAGAGGCCGTGTTTGTCAGTGATATTACGTACCTGGAAAGTGATGAAGGGGTTCATTATCTATCGCTGGTGACGGATGCCTATAGCCGGAAAATCATGGGCTATGAGGTGAGCCGCCAAATGAAAGCGAAGGATGTGGCAAAAGCCTTATCCATGGCCATCAAGGCCCGGAGAAGCCAAAAGCCCTTGATCCATCACTCAGACCGGGGTTTGCAATATTGCTCTGCCATCTACCAGACAATCCTAGCGGCCCATCACATCCGCCCATCCATGACCGATGGTTATGACTGTTATCAAAATGCATTGGCGGAACGTATCAACGGGATTTTGAAACAAGAGTTCTTGTTGCACCGATGTAAGAGCTTCGCCGATCTGGAAAAGCTCGTCGAACAATCTATAGACATATATAATCACATGAGGCCGCACCTCAGCCTGGGCATGAGAACGCCGCAACAGGTGCATGAAAAAGCCATCCCGACGAGCGGGATGGCTTAAACAAAAACCGTCAACTTATTTTAGGACGGGACA
>NZ_JBAHUR010000034.1 GCF_036689815.1 Magnetovibrio sp. PR-2
TTACCGGCGTACATCGTGGCGACCAAATCCATTTTGGCTTTCCGTGCTTTGTTCTGATTATTGCGGATATGTTTAAGACGGTTGAGATGGCGGAGGGTCAGGACAGGTTTGCGGATTGGATAATCCGTGTTTGGTAGTCCCTTAGGGATAACCAATCCAAGGTTCTTTGCTGAAAATTCAAATAGTTCATATGCTCGCATTGCCGAATACCTCCATACAGGTATTTAGCGGCGAGAGTTTCCGGTGTCAGGGGTATAGCGGTCATGAAAATCACCGCTCCAACATTTCCGTGCCTGACCCATACCTGTCATTTGTCTGGCTTTAAATTCTTGCATAAGATGAGCAATTAAATGAAGCTTTGAACAAGCGAAAAACCAACCAAATATTGGGGGCAATGCGATGAGTTTGGCAGAAGGAATTGCATGGGGCGATCTAATGGGGATTGTTGGTGTTATCCTCTACATCGGCTCCTATTTTGCTTTGCAAGCCGGAATAATCAAAGGTCAAGGATACCTGTACGCAACTTTAAATACCGCTGCCGCATCCTGTGTTCTGCTGAGCCTCGTCAATAATTTCAATCTTTCTTCGGCAATTATTCAAGTCACATACATTGCGATTAGCGTATTCGGCATAATCAGGTTTTATATTCTTACACACCGGATCAAATTCAATTTTGAAGAACTGGCCTTTATAGGTGTCGCTTCCCCCAACCTGGACAAGCTTTATTCGCGTAAATTGCTTAATGTGGGAATGTGGAAGACAGTTCCACCCGACACCGTCCTGACAGCAGAAGGACAAACTCCATCATCCCTATTTTATATTTTTGAAGGATATGCGGAGGTAACCGTTGGCGGAAAATCAGTTGCGCACCTTGAGGGCAACTCCCTGGTTGGGGAAATGTCTTGCCTTACAGGCATGCCTGCTTCTGCAACTGTGATCGCGACAAAGCCAACGCGTATATTTGAACTCAATCTTGGTGACCTCGAAAAGTTTCTTGTCCGAAACCCGACTGTCCGCCATGAACTTGAGAGTCGCTTTGCCAAACAAATTAGCACAAAACTCGTTCGTGCCAACGCGGCCTTAATGGAACAAGTGTAACGGGCCATAATGTCCGCTTTTCGAATTGCCACTGCTAAATGTCCGCTGTTCACCCACATTCAGCCCTCAGATTTGATGGCAATATTTAGCCGCTTTTGACCCAAGACGGACTTGATAAACCGTGGGAACGAATGTGT
>NZ_JBAHUR010000035.1 GCF_036689815.1 Magnetovibrio sp. PR-2
TAATACCCCCATTATTAGGGGCCTCAATCAGTAGAATAATTATGCAGCCTTGGGCATCACCAAAGCCAGTTTCTGTATTGGCGTGATGCCGCCGATGGCCATGTTGGGCCGGTCGTTGTTGTATGTCCACAACCAAGCTGTGGCGGCTTCTTGCACCTCTTCGATGGTTTCAAAGATATATTGGTTTAGCCAGTCATAGCGAACCGTTCGATTGAACCGCTCGACATAGGCATTTTGCTGTGGATTTCCGGGCTGGATAAACAGCAGCGTGATCTTATGTTTTTCAGACCATTCGGCCAACTTATGACCAATGTATTCGGGGCCGTTGTCTGAACGAATAGCCGCGGGTTTTCCTCGCCATTCTATGATCCGGTCAAGGGCGCGGATCACCCGGGCAGCGGGCAAAGAAAAGTCGACCTCAATACCCAGACCTTCACGATTGTAATCATCAATCACGTTAAAAGCGCGGAAGCTACGGCCACACCCGAGCTGGTCGTGCATAAAATCCATCGACCAAATGTCGTTGATGGTGTCGGGTACCGCCAAAGGTTCCGGCTTCTCCCGGTACAGCCGTTTCTTTGGTTGAATGCGAAGGTTCAGCTCAAGTTCCTTATAAATCCTGTAAACGCGCTTGTGGTTCCAGCCAAAGCCCTTCACGTTGCGCAGATACAGAAAGCACA
>NZ_JBAHUR010000036.1 GCF_036689815.1 Magnetovibrio sp. PR-2
GCATGAAGCCCCAGTTGCGGTGACGTTTGGTCAAAACCTGAAGCCACTCCCCAATCTCTGCATTTTCGTCGCTGAGTTTGGGTTGGTATCGATAACAGGTCTCACTGATCGTAAATGCCTGACAGGCCGCTCGGATCGTCAGGCGCCCCTTGCAGACAAATTCTCTGGCCATCTCACGGCGACGGGATGGCCTCACCACTTTTTTGCCATGGCTTCTTTGAGCACATCTTTTTGAAGTTGGACGTCAGCATACATTTTCTTAAGGCGGTTATTCTCGGCCTCAAGTTCCTTCATCCGAGTCATCAGAGATGCATCCATGCCGCCATATTTGGCGCGCCACTTGTAGAAACTGGCACTGCTCATGCCGTGCTCGCGGCACAGATCCGGAACCGGCGTGCCAGCCTCAGCCTGCTTCAAAATGGAAATAATTTGACTGTCTGAATAACGGGACTTTTTCATCGTGAATCTCCTGCGTTTACGTTACGAGAAAATTCTACTTATGAAGACAACTAAATTTCGGGGGTA
>NZ_JBAHUR010000037.1 GCF_036689815.1 Magnetovibrio sp. PR-2
TGACCTGCCCCCCAGAATCTGAGTCACGCGTGATGTGAGTTTTCCGTTAAACTTTGTCTACGGAGGACATCATGAAGAAACGATTTTCAGACGAACAGATCATCAATATTTTGAAGGAACAGGAAGCAGGTTTTCCGGTTAAGGAGATCATCCGCCGCCACGGTATTTCCGAGCAGACGTTTTATCGCTGGAAGTCGAAGTTCGGTGGTATGGAGGTGTCTGATGCCAAGCGTTTGCGCGAACTGGAATCCGAGAACGCCAAACTGAAGAAGCTATTAGCGGAACAGATGCTGGACAATGTGGCTTTGAAGGATGTTTTGTCGCGAAAGTGGTGAGGCCATCTGGCAAGCGCAGCGTTGTTTCGCACATGGTCTCGGAACACGGTCTGTCTCAGCGTCGCGCTTGTCGGTTGGCCAGCCTCAATCTTTCGACTTGGCAATACAAGTCCCGCAGACCTGATGTTCAGGGCTTGCGGGAACGGATCGTCGAGCTGGCTGCTGAGCGCCGTCGGTTTGGGTATCGTCGCCTGCACATTCTTCTGCGCCGTGAAGGCTGGGGCGTGAACCACAAGGCCGTACACCGGATCTACCAAGAAGAAGGTCTGCAGGTGCGCAAACGCAAGAGAAAGCGGATCGGTCCTGCAGACCGTCAACCGATTTTGCTGCCGGAACGGGTCAATGAACGCTGGTCCATGGACTTTGTCTCGGACGGTCTTGCGAATGGCACGCGGTTTAGGGCTTTGAACATCGTCGATGACTTCAGCCGGGAATGTCCGGCCATTGAAGTGGATACGTCTTTGCCGGGCGCGCGGGTGGTTCGGGTTTTGGATCGCTTGGCCGATACACGCGGTTTGCCCAACGGCATCGTCGTGGACAACGGCCCAGAACTGATCAGCAAGGTTTTGGATGAATGGGCGTACAGCAACAACGTGCGCCTGTTGTTTATCGAACCGGGCAAGCCGATCCAGAACGCATTTGTCGAAAGCTTCAACGGCAAATTCCGCGATGAATGTCTCAACGAGCACTGGTTTACAAGTCTGGCCGATGCTCGCAAAATCATCGAAGCTTGGAGGATCGATTACAACACCCAAAGACCGCACAGCTCACTGGCGTACAGGACCCCCATTGAGTTTGCAAAACAGAACCAATATCATGCGCGGGAACTCTCACCATGAGTGACCAGTTCGTGGGGGCAGGTCA
>NZ_JBAHUR010000038.1 GCF_036689815.1 Magnetovibrio sp. PR-2
CGCAAGCCTTCGTCCATAGCGATCGGAGCAATCAGCTCCACGTCCATGGAGATGTTGTCACCCGGCATAACCATTTCCGTGCCTTCCGGCAACGTGCACATGCCCGTCACGTCGGTGGTGCGGAAATAGAATTGCGGACGATATTTGGTAAAGAACGGCGTGTGACGGCCACCCTCTTCCTTCGTCAGAATGTAAGCTTCTGCCGTGAACTTGGTGTGCGGCGTGATCGAACCCGGAGCAGCCAAAACTTGGCCACGTTCCACGTCTTCACGCGCGGTGCCACGCAGCAAGATGCCAACGTTGTCACCAGCTTCACCGCTGTCCAGCAGTTTGCGGAACATTTCAACACCGGTGCAGGTCGTTTTCGTGGTTTCTTTCAAACCAACGATTTCGATCTCTTCACCAACCTTGATCACGCCGCTTTCGATACGACCCGTAACAACGGTACCGCGACCGGAGATGGAGAACACGTCTTCGATCGGCATCAAGAACGCGCCGTCTTTCGGACGATCCGGCTGCGGGATGTATTCGTCAACAGCTGCCATCAATTCCATGATGGAGTTCTTGCCGATTTCGTCGTCGCGGCCTTCCAAAGCTGCCAGAGCAGAACCTTTGATAATGGGAATGTCGTCGCCCGGGAAGTCGTAGGAAGACAGCAGTTCGCGGATTTCCATTTCCACCAACTCAAGCAGTTCTTCGTCGTCAACTTGGTCGACTTTGTTCATGTACACAACCAACGCCGGAACGCCAACTTGGCGGGCGAGCAAGATGTGCTCGCGCGTTTGCGGCATGGGGCCATCAGCTGCGGAGCAGACCAAAATGCCGCCGTCCATTTGAGCCGCACCCGTGATCATGTTTTTCACATAGTCAGCGTGGCCCGGGCAATCGACGTGTGCATAGTGACGTGCTTCAGTTTCGTATTCCACGTGTGCCGTGGAAATGGTGATGCCGCGCTCGCGTTCTTCCGGTGCTTTGTCAATCATGTCGAAAGCCATGGCTTCGGAGCCGTTGGCTTCTGCCATAACTTTGGTGATTGCAGCCGTCAGCGTCGTTTTACCGTGGTCAACGTGACCAACGGTGCCGATGTTGCAATGCGGTTTTGTGCGTTCGTATTTTT
>NZ_JBAHUR010000039.1 GCF_036689815.1 Magnetovibrio sp. PR-2
GTCGTGCCGATTAAACGGCAGTCACCTCAATCCGGTTTGTGTCGAATGTTCTGCCGTTATGCAAAATGCTCCAGGCAATACGGGCCAGCTTATTGGCCAGGGCCGCCGCCAGTTTGTTTTTGTGCATGCGTTGCGAAGCTTGTTCCAGCCATGGCCCGAAGCTGAACTTTTTCCAGTTGTGAGGGCGCATCAAAATGATATGTGCGGCTTGGACGAACAGCGTTCTCAAGTACCTGTTCCCCTGTTTTGATATGCGCCCAAGAATTGGCTTGCCTCCAGTGCTGTATTGCCGTGGCACCAATCCGAGCCAAGCTCCAAAGTCTCGCCCACGCTCAAACGCTTCGCCATTTCCGACAGCGGCAACCATGGCGGTGGAGATTATCGGGCCAATACCGGGAATAGTCATCAGCCGTTGGCAGTGGCCCTCATGAAGGCTGATGTCCTCGATTTCTTTGGTCGTGCTTTCAATGCGCTCATCGAGCCAGAGCCAATCCTCATACAGCCCGATGATAATGTCATGCATACGAGCTGAGATTTCATCCGTGCGGTTGTCCAATATGGCGAATAACGAACTTTTCAGAGCGTGTGCCCCTGTGCGGACCGTGATGCCTTGCTCAATCAGGAAAGCTCGAATTTGATTGATAGTCGCCGTGCGCCGTGACACCAGTCGTGACCGCACACGGTGCAAGGCTTGAAGGTCCAACTGATCTTGGGTTTTCTCGCGCACAGTTTTGAGGTTTGGCCGAAGGGCTGCTTCGGCAATCGCCTCGGCGTCGTTGTAATCGTTCTTTTGGCCCTTCACGAAGGGTTTGGTGTACTTGGCAGGAATAATCCGTGGATCAAAACCGAGTTTGCGTAACGTGCGGCTCACAAAATGTGCGCTTAAACAGGCTTCCATGGCGACAATGCAACGTGGGAAATGATCGAACTCCTTCACAAGGGATAAGCGCTTAATCTTGCGCCGAACAACAACTGTTCCAGTTGGATCAAAGCCGACGATGTGAAACACATCTTTGCCGATGTCGATGCCGATAGAGGAT
>NZ_JBAHUR010000040.1 GCF_036689815.1 Magnetovibrio sp. PR-2
GGATGGAGTCACGCTTGAAGTGCAACGGGTTTAAGATTTGGCAGAAGACTTCTGCCGGGGTTTTATAGTCTAAACATTTTCGCGGCGTATTGTTGTGCATTCTCACGATTTCATCCAGACGCTGGTCGGCAATGTCTGCAAGGTTCGTCTTTCTGGGCAATGCTCTTCGCAATCTCAAAATAGCGTTTTCAACTCCGCCTTTTTGCCATGGCGCATAGCGATCACAGAAGTACGTTTCGATCCCAATTTTGCGTGCCAATTCATGGTGCTGCGCAAACTCGACGCCATTGTCGAAGGTGATCGTTTGGCGCAGATGCGGGGGTAATGGCTGCAACATTTTGTGTAGATGATTTTCGATGTTCGCCGCTTTGCGGTTTCCAGGGTTAACAGCCAAAACCAGACGGGAGCGGCGTTCTTGGATGACCAACACGTTCTGGCCATAGCGCGAGAACAGCATGGTATCGGCTTCCCAATGGCCGAAGGTCTTGCGCCCCTCCACATCTTGAGGGCGCAGCTCTAAGCCTTTGCGATTCTTGATGTGCGCCAATGAGGACATGCCGCCGCGCGCGATTTTACCGCGTCGCCCTTTGCGCCAGGGCAGTAAGCGGTTGAGATAGTCTTTTTGCTCCGTGCGGTGATAAATATATCGATAGATTGACTCGGGGCTGATGCGTATGGGAGCGTTGTCGCGCGCCAGCCGCCCGGCAATCTGTTGCGGCGACCATCCCATCGCAAGGCGGTCGCGGACATAAGCTTGCAGGTGCGGTTGGCGCACCAACTTAAAGCGTTTGTCCCAACGTCGCCTTCGCGCGGCGAGATCGTCGGCACGCTCGGGCCGGTATCCGCCGGGCCAGGCTTTGGTTTTGCGACTATTGCGGCTAAGTTCGCGACTGATTGTCGAAGGCGCGCGGCCTAAACATGCACCAATCGCACGAAGAGACTGACCGCTTGAATGCAGGCGGTAAATCTCAATGCGCTCTGTCAAATTGAGCTGGTTGTATTGTGTTCCCATCGCAACACCATTTTA
>NZ_JBAHUR010000041.1 GCF_036689815.1 Magnetovibrio sp. PR-2
GATTGAATAGATGTTTGGGGATTTCCCTGTTACCATAACAATCAGATCATTTGGGGTGCAGGGGGAGGGTAACAGTCATGAAAGTTGTGAGTATTCTTGTCACTCTGGGCCTCCTGACTTGGCCCGGTATCGCCATGGCTGAAGAACGGGTTCCTCTCACGGAAGTATCGGGGCTTGCGAATTATATCGACCACTTGACTGAGTTGGTGGAACAAAACAACACCGCCGCAATCCGCGACCATGTGGCTACTGAATTCTTTGTCGAGCGTGACTTCGGTGGCAGTTTCATGGAGGGTGCGCCTGGATGGTGGAACTTCGCTTTCGTCTATCCGTTTGCGTCACGCATCGTCAATCCTGACGAAGACTGGGTTAAGGAGATCGAGGCAGCACGCCCCATGTATCACCCTGACCAGGACTTGGCCCTTTATCTACAGGGGTTAAGAGAATCCCTAGGGGTCGGCGCATCGTTTTGGGATCCCGAATACATCGAGGTTTCCCGGCTAAAATTCTTGGCTGATTTGCCAAGGTTCTTTGTGGAAAAACGCAGTGGACAGCAGGGGGACGTGTATTGTGGAGAAGCCTATCCATCCCCCCGGGATTGGATTGCAGGCGCTGACCCTTCCATGTCTGGCCTGGAGGCCTATGTTGAAGCCGAAGGCCTCAACCGCCGCCAAGCTCCTTCGCGCCAGTCACCGGTCATTGGCCGCCACGAAATCGAGGACATCGTCGAAATTGCAAGCGACTATCCTGTTGAGGACCCTAAGGGCGACTACCGCTGGGTGAAGGTGGAGGCGTACTGGACGGAAGACTCCTTTGCGCCCGGATATGTCGCCGCACGCCATTTGTCACTGCTGCAAAATCCACAAATTTGTTTTTCCAAAACTGCCAGAGCTGGTGAGTGGGGT
>NZ_JBAHUR010000042.1 GCF_036689815.1 Magnetovibrio sp. PR-2
ATGCCTTCGATAATACCCGGCACAATCATTTCGCACGCGCGACCAACCATTTCCGTTACGTCATAAGACACCGGACGGCCATTGGCACGTAAGTTTGCCGTGATTTGCGACGGCGCATCACCGATGTAGCCGGATTCTTCTTTAATGGCGCGTGCAACGTGAGTGTTCATCTGAACGTCGGGATAGACTTCCGTGATCAAGGCTTCGAGCTGTTCGTCAACGAAATTACCCGCCTTGTTGACCGTCACTTGGGAGTTTTGTCCCGGCATGGCACCTTTCAGTGCGCACAGGTCAACCGTGCCTGCGCCAATGTCGATTACCAAGTTGTTGACCAGATTATCGTGCCCATAAGCCACCAAGAACGGTTCCGACAACACCTGAACTTCATCAACGACTTCTTGGAACACTTGGGCCAACAAATCTTTGGATGTGTTGGTCGCACGCGCAGGTGCGCCGACAATCACACAGACTTCGTCATCGGGTTCGGGCGAGAGGGATTCAATCACGTGGCTCACCAAATGGCGGGCGACTTCCAAATCGCGCTCCACATATTCGCGGATCACGCCATCTTGCAAA
Organism: Magnetovibrio sp. PR-2; assembly: GCF_036689815.1. Lineage (NCBI taxonomy): Bacteria > Pseudomonadati > Pseudomonadota > Alphaproteobacteria > Rhodospirillales > Magnetovibrionaceae > Magnetovibrio > Magnetovibrio massiliensis. The sequence goes on from NZ_JBAHUR010000042.1 coordinate 577, forward strand.
GGCGAGCGCAAATCCACAAAAGAACGTTTTTCAAACGCATCTTCACCGACCAAAAACGGAGATCCCAAAAGTTTCACACCGATCATATCGCGTGGATAACCGACAACGGAACGGATCCGTTCCTCATGCCCGCGGTTCGTGGATACAACGGTCCACGACGTGCCGAAGTCAAACCCCACCAAAAGGGGATCGTC
>NZ_JBAHUR010000043.1 GCF_036689815.1 Magnetovibrio sp. PR-2
GAAGGACCGCCGCCCACTATGGCTGCTGGCTCCATCAATCCCGGCTTTGCGGTAAAGTTCACCAAACAGCTGACAAAGCGTATTGGCAGAAAATGCGGAACGCTTTTGGGTCAATATCAGCGGTTTTGGAGCACCTGAGAGCTCAGGAAGCGCACACTTATATAATGTAAGCTCCTTATGCAGCTTTTTACCGACAAATACGGTGCGTGAATGTCCGCCCTTCGTGTAGCTGGCTTTGAGGTGAATTTGGTCACGGACATTGCCGTCGCCATCAAATACGTCGCCAATCGTCAGGGCGGCGATCTCTCCCACCCGCATTCCAGCGAGGTAGGACAGCATCACGGCGCAGCGGTTCCGGGCGGAATGCTTCCCAGCCTCGATGACGGCCAGCAGCCGCTTCATCTCTGTCTCGTTTATAACCTTTGCCTGTTTCATCTGAAAACCTCATAAATGGTTGATTAACAACACATTTAATTATGTTTCCAGGTAGAGCCAATCTCAAGGCCAGAAAGAAGCCGCAGTAATCTGCGGGTTTGGGGCAGAATCTAATAAAAGTTGGGATTTATGAGGTTCTGGAATTTAAGTATCGGTTACTAAAGCGGACATGAGATTTCCGGTTTTGGCTCAAAACCGGCGGTTTTCAACGGGCTGTAAACATGGCAAGGTATAGCCAG
>NZ_JBAHUR010000044.1 GCF_036689815.1 Magnetovibrio sp. PR-2
AAACGACAGGATGAGGCTCAGATGTCCACACAACTGGATATCCCAGTAGCGACCCAAGTGTTTTTCTCTGCCTTGAGAGAGCTTGCTACAAAAAGTGGTATAGATACTCAGGCAGAAATACGGCAGCTATTTTCTGATTACCCACGGCAGAACGAAATGTTTATGTCGATTTTTTTAAGTGTCGTGCAAACTGCTAAAGATGATCCAACAGTATGCCCATATATTGATATGCTGAAAGCAAAGCACAAGAATATGAACGTGCCGCAACAGGTCTTAAAACTCAGCGTAGAGGCTTTTAAAAAGTCTATTGATGCAGGAGGAAAAGCATTGACGCTCGACGAGAAAGACACTCTCGTAACGGCTTACAAAGAAATCGTCAGCCAAATGGCTACTGAATAGGCAAGCTGATCGCGGTGAGGCTTCGTACAGGCAACTTTAAAGCAAATGA
>NZ_JBAHUR010000045.1 GCF_036689815.1 Magnetovibrio sp. PR-2
TCACCCAAATTCAGGCGCTATGGCGTAAAGGAGGCCGCCGCGTTCTTTGCCAGCGAGTCCCGCAAAAGTACGCGTTCATAAAGTCCCGGCTCAATAAATACCGAGTGATGGTCATGTGTCGTGTTCTCGGCGTTCATCGTAGCGGCTTTTATGCTTGGCTCAAATGCCCGCAAAGCCCAAGAACCCTTGAAGACACGCCTTAGCGCGCCTTCGGAAACACCGTTTCCAGGGGCATTAGGCTTCTTGGCTTAATCAAACAGTTTTGGTTGGAAAGCGGCTGTGCTTATGGCTATCGCAACATCACCCAAGGATCTGAAAGATCATGGTGAAACGTGTGGCAAAAATCGTGTGTATCGGATCATGCGTGATGCACAAATCCGTTCCCAACGTGGCTATAAACGCCA
>NZ_JBAHUR010000046.1 GCF_036689815.1 Magnetovibrio sp. PR-2
TTACTACCGTTCGCCCCCGGGCACACCGCCATGTGAGAGGGCCAGGGTGGTCGAATCAGACTGTGTCTGGATTCATGACAATCACATTATTGAATGTTTAACGGCATGGGATACAGATGACTGTGAATGAAGACCATACACAAAATGGGGATCGCCGCGTGCCGTCTTGGTATGTTTGGCAGGACAGGATAGGCATCCTGCTTGATGAAATTCGGGAAGGCATCAGCTATGCCCTTGCATACCTTCGTGGAAAAAATCCTTCACCGGAACAATGTGATGAAAATATGGACCACGAACCAGACCCAATAGTTTCAACCGACGATCAAGCGGATGCGCGCCATCAACAGCCAAATGGCA
>NZ_JBAHUR010000047.1 GCF_036689815.1 Magnetovibrio sp. PR-2
GGGGGTTCGATCCCTGACAACAGACAACCTTTTCTATTCTTGGCATACAGAAATGTGTGTCCCTTACTCCGAAAGTCACAAGGTGACTTGAGGCAAGGCCAAGTGGCCGCCGCGCGGTTAGCGCGAGCCAAGGAAGCTTCGCTTCCGCCCGGCACTTGAGGGGCAGCAAATAGATTGGACGCTTGCGCGTCCATGTTCTTTTATATTGTGAATCAGATATTTGACGTTTGAGATCCTAGTTATCCTGGATCTCAGACAGTTTGAGGCCCTCGTTTTCCTGGGCCTTGAACTTAGGGTTTTTAACAGACGGCCCGTTCCTGGCATTGATCAGGTGATGGTGTCCCGAATTAGAAA
>NZ_JBAHUR010000048.1 GCF_036689815.1 Magnetovibrio sp. PR-2
AAGTCTCGAAGTGGCAAAGCCACGTGAGACAAAACAAAAAACAGCTCCCGGGCATAGCCCCGGTAAAACATTGACGCGGGGTGGAGCAGCCCGCCAAGTCTCGAAGTGGCAAAGCCACGTGAGACAAAACAAAAAAACAGCTCCCGGGCATAGCCCCGGTAAAACATTGACGCGGGGTGGAGCAGCCCGGTAGCTCGTCAGGCTCATAACCTGAAGGTCGTAGGTTCAAATCCTACCCCCGCAACCATTTTGACTTGCTCGGCAAAGTCCCGGTCCTTGTGACCGGGACTTTTGTCGTTATTGCAAAGACTTAAGACGCCTGCCAGCTCGCCCTTGAGTTCAAT
>NZ_JBAHUR010000049.1 GCF_036689815.1 Magnetovibrio sp. PR-2
CTCAAGGGTGTCGTTAAGGCTGGAGATTGATGGAAAATGATAGAGCCCACACACATCACTTGGACCACGGCCATAAGTATCACAGCATTGTTGCGCAAGAACGCTAAGTCCATCACGTTTATCGCTTGGGGCCTCAGTGCGATGCTGTTCTGTGCGCCAGTTCAGTCAGAACCATTACAGCATCCTGAGCAAAGTGGCGGCATGCCCGCGATCATCTTGGTAGAAAATCAAAAAGGTGGCCCGGCTGAATTGGAAAACCCATGTCCAAACGGAGAACCCGAATGCTTACTTACCCCGCAAATGTGTGAGCGCGTCCCCCGTATTTGCGATATGCCGCC
>NZ_JBAHUR010000050.1 GCF_036689815.1 Magnetovibrio sp. PR-2
GTTGCGCTGGGGCAAAAGCTCCATGCTTTGGCACAATCGGATCCGGACTTGATCAACTCCATGCCGGAAGAATTGCAACTTTTCCAAAAGGGATACAGCGATGCCCGGTACAGCAATTATATGTGGAAAGAGGCCCCCGACCCATCGTCACCTTCCTATGAAGCGGACATGCGTAAATATACAAAATGGGTTGAGCGTCGCGAGCGTGATGCTGTGTATAAAGGCCAACGCAAAGCCTCATCCGTCTTTCATGGCAATGCGTTCAAAGTTCCCATTGCCGAGAAAGGAAAGCAAATTGTGTCTGGGGTGAAAGCGACCATGGGTCAACCCTT
>NZ_JBAHUR010000051.1 GCF_036689815.1 Magnetovibrio sp. PR-2
ACAAATCCATGGGCAGCCGCATCTCCGACATGACGCTGTTGTCCACGGGTGAGCAGATCGACGCGCAAAAGAATTACGTGGTCGGCGGCTGGGCCTCGGTCAACGAAGGCACCGAAGGCCCGCCCATTTACGACTTGGTGTCGGATCACATTCGCAAGAAGAAGGTCATCGACCTCAAACCCAACAACTCGATCAAAGTGGTGGGGGCTTAATCACACATGGATCCGTTTGACATCACCTACTGGGGCGCGTTCGGCGCGGGCATCTTAAGCTTTGCCTCGCCCTGCGTGTTGCCCTTGATCCCGGCTTATCTGTGCTTTTTGGGGGG
>NZ_JBAHUR010000052.1 GCF_036689815.1 Magnetovibrio sp. PR-2
CCGCCCAAAAAGCACAGATAAGCCGGGATCAAGGGCAGCACGCAGGGCGAGGCAAAGCTTAAGATGCCCGCGCCGAACGCGCCCCAGTAGGTGATGTCAAACGGATCCATGTGTGATTAAGCCCCCACGACTTTGATCGAGTTGTTGGGTTTGAGGTCGATGACCTTCTTCTTGCGGATGTGGTCCGACACCAAGTCGTAAATGGGCGGGCCTTCGGTGCCTTCGTTGACCGAGGCCCAGCCGCCGACCACGTAGGTCTTTTGCGCGTCGATCTGTTCACCCGTAGACAGCAATGTCATGTCCGAGATGCGCGAGCCCATGGTCTTTT
>NZ_JBAHUR010000053.1 GCF_036689815.1 Magnetovibrio sp. PR-2
GGAGCACGCCAAAGCGCACGCAACCCAACAACGCGCTGGGCACACCGCGACAAACGTCCTCCCTCAGTAACGCCTCGCTGGCACTCAAGGTTCCCAAATCCAAAACCAACCCGGTGTTGCAAGGCCCGGAGGGTCCCATGCAAGACCCGTTGACGGGCAGATACCTGCGCGTCAACGATTTTAAGACGATCAAACAACTGAAACCAAAGCGACAGATCTCCACCTTCTCCGACGCCACGCGCCAACGTGTGAAGTCTGCCCAAGCGGCCGCAAACAAACCGTCGCGCGTGCAAGAAGTCTGGTCCGGCCCC
>NZ_JBAHUR010000054.1 GCF_036689815.1 Magnetovibrio sp. PR-2
ATCAAGGGTGTCGTTAAGGCTGGAGATTGATGGAAAATGATAGAGCCCACACACATCACTTGGACCACGGCCATAAGTATCACAGCATTGTTGCGCAAGAACGCTAAGTCCATCACGTTTATCGCTTGGGGCCTCAGTGCGATGCTGTTCTGTGCGCCAGTTCAGTCAGAACCATTACAGCATCCTGAGCTAAGTGGTGGCCCGGCTGAATTGGAAAACCCATGTCCAAACGGAGAACCCGAATGCTTACTTACCCCGCAAATGTGTGAGCGTGTCCCCCGTATTTGCGATATGCCGTC